>JBMFUH010000632.1:0-4580 GCA_049966735.1 Isosphaeraceae bacterium | reverse complement strand
GGGCTACGACCGTTGTGGATCGCCCACGTGGTCCAATGACGGCACGCGGATCGCTTACGACGTGATGCCCGGCACTTCCATTCGACGCACGTTGATGAAAGCGATCTCCGCGGGCAAGGACGGTGTGAACGTCACCGATCTCGGGCTGGGCAACTGTCCCATTTTTTCCGCCGAGGATGACCGCATCATCTTCCTCAACCACTCCCAACAGGGCACCAGAGGCATATGGATCATGCAGGCCGACGGCTCCAACAGACGCCCGCTTCAGGGCTATGGTCGGACCAAGTGGTCGCCCGACGGACACCGGTTTCTCGTCATCTCGTTGGCCCCCCCGTGCACGGTCACCGTGATCGATGACCGGCCGGGTAAGCAGAGCGGCCAGCTTGAGATCCCCGGTCAGAATATCTACCTCGATCCGATTTGGATTGGCGACGGGGTGATCTTGGCGCCGATTGGCGAGACCACCGCGGAATCGATCGCCCTGGTCGACGTGAACAATCCCGAGCAGGCCGTTGTCAAGGAGGTTCTCTGGACCAGGGGGAAGAACCTCGACGTGGAACCGAGCTACCCGCTCTACTCGGCCCGGACCGGGCGGCTGGTGTTCGTCGGCACGGACCAGCAGATGAACCAATCTCTCTATTTGCTTGAGCGGGGGAAGAAGACTCCCCCCCGGCGGCTGGAGCCCGGGGTGCAATCGAACGAAACCCGTGATCTGGCTCTCTCGCCGGACGGGCGATACGTCCTCTTCGCGGGCAATCGGGAGGAAAGGCCTTGAGCGAGGAGAAAAGCAAAACGCTGGCATAACCGGGTGCTCGGATCGGCAGGTTCCCCCCGGACTGTTCATCGACCTCGTGGAGGAAATCCCCGACATGCACACTCATTTGCCCGCGGACCTTGAAGAGTTTGTTGAGGCCAAAGTCCGGAGCGGACGCTCCTCGTCCTCCGAGGAGGCCATCACTGTTGCCCTGAGGCTGCTGCGCCGGCAAGTGGAGGCCGAGGAAGCCCAGGTTCTGGAAGGTATCCACCAGGAGCTGGAAGACGTGAAGGCCGGGCGGACGCAACCTCTCGCTGAAGCCTTTGCCGAGATACGACGCGATCTCAACCTGCCTGACGAATAAAGGCTCGCCATGCTTCGCTACCTGACTTCCGGTGAATCGCACGGGCAGGCCCTCACGGCCATCGTCGAGGGTTTTCCCGCCGGCGTCACCATTGACTTTGCGTTGATCGATCGCGAACTCGAGCGGCGCCAGGGAGGATACGGCCGGGGAAAGCGGCAGAAGCTGGAAACCGACCGCGTGATCGTGGACGCGGGTATCTATCACGGCGTCACAACCGGCGGGCCCATCACCCTTCGGCTCGTGAACAAGGATGCGAAGCTGGAGCGTCTGACAGAACCCACGGCACCACGAGGCGGCCACGTCGACCTGGCCGGGGCCATCAACTACCAAACCGGGATTCGCCAGGTCCTCGAGCGCGCGAGCGCCCGCGAGACGGCCCTGCGGGTCGCGGTGGGGGCACTGGCCAAGCTCCTCCTCCGCGAGCTGGGAATCGAGGTCTATGGCTACGTGGTCGAGCTGGGAGGAATCGCCGCCCCTCCGGTCGCGCTCGATCTGACCATCCGCGACGCCAGCCCCGTTTATACGTTGAACCCGCAGGCCGACGCGGCGATCGTCGCGGCCATCGACGCGGCCCAGCAAGCAGGGGACACGCTGGGAGGCGTCGTCGAGACCATTGTCAACGGTTGTCCCATCGGGCTGGGGTCGCATGCCCAGTGGGACCGCAAGCTCGATGCCCGGCTGGCGGCGGCCGTGATGAGCGTGCAGGCGATCAAGGGGGTCGAGATCGGCCTGGGATTCGAGGCGGCCCGCCGGCCCGGCTCGAAGGTGATGGACCCGATCCGCTACGAGGCCGATCATCCCGCCGACGACCGCCGGTTCGGCTTTCGCCGGCCCACCAACAACGCCGGCGGAATCGAGGGGGGAACGTCCAACGGCGAGCCGATCGTCATCCGCGCCGGCAAGAAGCCGATCAGCACCCTTGCCGCGCGTGGCCCCTCGGTGAACATGGCGACCAAGGCCCCCTCGCCCGCCGCGTATGAACGGTCCGACGTCTGCGCCGTGCCGGCTGCCAGCGTGATCGTCGAGAATGTCGTCGCCTTCGAGATCGCCGCGGCGATGGTCGAGAAATACGTCGGCACCAGCCTGGACGCCATCAAGACCGCGCTCGCCGCCATGCATGAGCTGAACCGCGAGCACGTGTCACATTGGGCCGAAGAAGTCAAATCAGCGGCACCCTCCGCGATCCCGCGATCGCCCGTGTCAAAGTCTCAATTGAGCCATTTGCCCTTTTGAACTATTCTGATTGACCCGCAAACTGTGGTGGTGGCGCTGCTTCACTTTGTCAAGATAGAGACTTCGGGGAGGCAAGGATGTTCCCCCTGACCCGTCCGGTTCGCCAGGGGCTGGCGACTGTTCTGCTCGTTTGCTTCACGGTAGTTCCGACCGCGCTGGTGTCCCTGTATGCCTGGAAGATCAATCGCCCCGGTCATATCCGCGACGTGGAGATCGAGCTGGGCCGTCAGCTCGGCCTTCAAGTCACCCTCGGGAGTGTTCGATATCCCAGGCCAGGGGAGGTCACCTATGAGAAGATCGTTGTGCGCCAGGAGGAACCCAGGCGCAAGGAGTTGACGGAGATCGCCCGGGCAGGGCTGGTCCGACTGGTGCGCAGCGACCGCGAGCTGACCCTGCACGCCGAGGGCTTGAAGCTCAGCGGCGAGAGCCCGAAGGGAGCGCTCGCCCAGGTCGGGGCCTTGATCCAGCGGTCGGGCGCCGTTCCAGTCGAGCGGATTCATCTGGCCGCGGAGAGCTGCGAGGTCGAGCTGGCGCGCGAGGGGCTGCACTACCAGGTTCAGGACGTGGCGGGCGAGTTCCAGGCCGATCGCTCCAGGCCGACGCTCCGGGTGGCCTATCGCCTGGCTGATCGCCGAGGCGCCACGCGTTGCGAGCTGATGCTCGAGCGCAATCGCCAGTCTGACCCGGTCCGCACGTCGCTCGTGCTCAAGACGCTGCAAGGATATCCGCTCCCCGCAAGAGTGTTTGATGTTTTCTTCGATACATCTTCATGGCTTGGCCCGCGCTCGCTGGTCGACGGCACGCTCACCCTGGCCCAGGCCGGGGCCGGCGACTGGGAGGCCGATTTTCAGGGCAATCTCATCGACGTCGATCTGGCGACTCTGGTCGGCCAGCGATTTCCCCGGCATCACCTGAGCGGAAACGCTCGAGTCTCCGTCGCCAAGGCCCACTGGGGCGACCGTCCGGGGCAGGGCAGGGGCTGGCGGGAGGCCAAGGGCGAGCTGGTAGCCGGCCAGGGGACCATCGGCATCTCCCTGCTGGAAGCCCTGGCCCGGGAGATGAAATTCCGCCTCTCGCCCCGCGCAACCCGGCTCAATCCCCAGAAGACAGAGCTGGAGTACCGGGCCCTCGGGGTTTCCTTTGACATGCAGTCCAACGGCGAGATTCATCTGGCGGGAGCGCTCGGCAACGAGTTGAGCCCCGACACGATCCTCGCAGGCGCGACCGCCCCGTTGGCTTTCGCGCCCACGGGCACGGCCAGCGTGCATGGTCTGATCAAGACCCTCTTTCCCGTAGCCGACTCGCCACCCGGTGTCATGGTCCCCTTGACGCGGGAATCAAGCGTGCTCCTCTGCCTGCCGACCAGTCCCGAGTCCGCCGCAACCTCAAACCGAACACTCAACGGCAATTGAACAACTGAACATTTGACGACAACCGAGCCGCCGGTCACTCCTCCGGTTCCGCTTCCTCATCGCCAGTCGAACCGTTGGCGCCGAAGGCGGCGGAATGACCCTGGCGCAGGGCGATGATCCGCTCAGTGATCTCGCTGGCCGTCTCGGGGTTGTCGCGGAGGAACTGCTTGGCGTTTTCCCGCCCCTGACCCAGCCGCAGGTCGCCGTAGTTGAACCAGGACCCCGACTTCTCGACCAGCTTGTCGGCAATGGCCAGATCAAGGATGTCTCCCTCGCGCGAGATCCCCTGGTTGTACATCATGTCGAACTCGCAAACCCGGAACGGCGGCGCGACCTTGTTCTTGACCACCTTGGCCTTCACTCGCGAGCCAGTCACCTCCTCGCCGTCCTTGACCGGGCCGATCCGCCGGACGTCGATCCGGCACGAACTGTAAAACTTGAGCGCCCGCCCGCCAGGGGTCGTCTCCGGACTGCCGAACATCACGCCGATCTTTTCACGGAGCTGGTTTATGAATATCAGTACACTCTTCGATCTCGAGACGCCGCCGGTGAGCTTGCGGAGGGCCTGGCTCATCAGCCTGGCCTGGAGGCCGACGTGGGAATCGCCGATCTCCCCCTCGATCTCGGCCTTGGGCACGAGCGCGGCGACCGAGTCGATGACCACGATATCCACCGCGCCTGACATCACCAGCATCTCGGCGATCTGCAGGGCCTCCTCGGCGCTCGAGGGCTGGCTGACCAGCAGGGCCTCGATATCGACGCCCAGCCGCTTGCACCACGACGGGTCCAGAGCATGCTCGGCATCGATGAACGCCGC
>JBMFUH010000631.1:0-4586 GCA_049966735.1 Isosphaeraceae bacterium | reverse complement strand
CCTGCCTAAGTTAACGAAATGCTGGCCGACATGCATGTAGCGTGCTATCTACATTAATCAATTTGCTTTTGGCAGAGAGTGCCAGGGTCAAATTCGACCCTGGCGCATCAGGATAAACTCATGGGCAATCCTTTCCTCGAGCATCCAATTCTTAATTCACCCTATGAATGCCCGAAACGGCATTGGGAATTGGACACGCAGGGCCAACCGACTCAGAAGATCATCGAAACCCGCCGACGCGCCGAGTTCATAACGCCGATTCCCAAGCCCAAAAAGCGAAAAAAGGGGGCGAAGCAGGAAACCTTCGTCTTCGACGAAGGCAAGGGTCTTTCGACCAAGGACCAGCAATACGACCCCACCTCGATCATTAACGAGGTGCGCCAGGCCGTCGACCAATGGAGGAATTGGCCGAAGGCAAGCGAATGGCAGGTGACCCCCGAAACGGCCCGGCTGCTTGAGCACTGGCGGCATCACGCCTTCGCCGGATACCGTCCGTTCTTCTGCCAGGTCGAAGCCGTGGAAACGGCCATCTGGCTGACCGAGGTGGCCCCCCAGTCGAAAAGCGGAAAGCGCATCCTCGAAAACCTGGCTGCCGCCAGCCGTGATGCCAACCCCGATCTCCTGCGCATAGCCCTGAAGCTCGCCACCGGCGCCGGCAAAACGACCGTCATGGCCATGCTGATCGCCTGGCAGACGATAAACGCCGTGCGTCGCCCCGGCAGCAAGCATTTCACGCGGGGCTTTCTCATCGTCGCCCCAGGATTGACCATCAGGGACCGCCTCCGGGTGCTCAAACCCAACGATCCGGACAGTTACTACGCCAACCGCGAGCTCGTGCCCGGCGACATGCTGGACGAGATCAACCGCGCCAAGATCGTGATCACCAACTTCCACGCCTTCAAGCTGCGCGAGCGGATCGAGCTATCGGCCGGAGGCCGGTCGCTGCTTCAAGGCCGTGGGGAAGAGCTGAATACGCTGGAGACCGAAGGCCAGATGATCCAGCGCGTCATGCCCGACCTCATGGGCATGAAAAACATCCTCGTGCTCAACGACGAGGCGCACCACTGTTACCGGGAGAAGCCGCCCGAACAGGATGACGAAGAGTTAAAGGGCGACGAAAAGAAGGAAGCCCAGAAAAACAACGAGGCAGCCCGTCTATGGATTTCCGGCCTGGAGGCCGTGAACCGCAAGCTCGGCCTTGCCCGCGTTTTCGACCTGTCGGCGACCCCGTTCTTCCTGCGCGGATCGGGTTATGCCGAGGGCACCCTGTTCCCCTGGACGGCCAGCGATTTCTCGCTGATGGACGCCATCGAATGCGGCATCGTCAAGCTGCCGCGCGTACCCGTTGCGGAAAACATTCCCGGCGACGAGATGCCCGTCTACCGGAACCTCTGGGAAAACATCCGCTCCGACATGCCCAAGAAGGGCCGCGGCCAGGGCGGCGAGCTGGACCCGCTCAAGCTGCCTACACGCCTCCAGACAGCCTTGCAGGCGCTCTACGGCCACTATGAGAAGACCTACAAACTCTGGGAAAACCAAGGTATCCGCGTCCCTCCCTGTTTCATCATCGTCTGCCAGAATACCGCCATCTCCAAGCTGGTTTACGATTTCGTGGCGGGATTCCACCGCAAGAACGAGGATGGGACGACGACGCTGGAAAACGGCCGCCTGGCACTATTCCGCAACTTCGATGAGACCACCGGCAACCCGCTCCCCAGGCCTAACACCCCGCTGATCGACAGCGAGCAGCTGGAAGCCGGGGACGCGCTGGACGACAATTTCCGGAGCATGGCTTCCGACGAGATCGAGCGGTTCCGCCGCGACATCATCGAGCGCACCGGCGACCCGCGTTCGGCCGACAACCTCACGGACCAGGAGCTCCTGCGTGAGGTCATGAACACCGTCGGCAAGCCCGGCCAGCTCGGTGCTTCCATCCGCTGCGTCGTCTCAGTCTCGATGCTCACCGAAGGTTGGGACGCCAACACCGTGACGCACGTCCTGGGCATCCGGGCATTCGGCACCCAACTGCTCTGCGAGCAGGTGATCGGCCGCGCACTGCGCCGGCAATCCTATGACCTGAACGAGGAGGGTCTCTTCAACGTCGAGTATGCTGACGTTTTCGGGGTGCCGTTCGATTTCACTGCCAAGCCGGTTATCGCACCGCCGCAGCCGCCGCGCGAAACGATCCAGGTCAAGGCCGTCCGCCCGGAGCGCGACGCCCTGGAAATCCGCTTTCCCCGCGTCGAAGGCTACCGCGTCGGACTGCCCGAGGAACGGCTGACCGTCGAATTCAATGAGGATTCGATCCTGGTGCTGACGCCTGACCTAGTCGGCCCCTCGATCACCCGCAACTCCGGCATCATCGGGGAAGGCGTCGATCTTACCCTTGAGCACCTGGGCGACATGCGGCCGTCAACGCTGGTGTTCCACGTCACCCAGCGCCTGCTTTACACCAAGTGGCGTGATCCCGGCGAAGAACCCAAGCTCCACCTGTTCGGCCAGCTCAAGCGCATCACCAAGCAGTGGCTCGATAGCTGCCTGGTCTGCAAGGGCGGCACGTATCCGGCCCAGCTTATGTACCAGGAGTTGGCCGACATGGCCTGCAATCGCATCACCGCCGGCATCACCCGCGCCTTCCTCGGCGACCGCCCGATCAAACCCCTGCTTGATCCCTACAATCCCGCCGGGTCCACCAGCCACGTCCGCTTCAACACCTCGAAAGCCGACCGCTGGGAGACAAGCCCTGACCGCTGCCATGTCAACTGGGTGATCCTCGACAGCGACTGGGAAGCGGAATTCTGCCGCGTCGCCGAGTCGCACCCGAAGGTCCGGGCCTACGTGAAGAATCATAACCTTGGACTGGAAGTGCCCTACCGCTACGGCACCGACACACGCAGGTACCGGCCGGATTTCATCGTACTGGTCGATGACGGGCACGGCGAGTCCGACCTGCTGCACCTGGTCGTCGAGATCAAAGGCTACCGGCGCGAGGACGCGAAAGAGAAGAAATCCACCATGGAAACCTACTGGATTCCGGGCGTTAACCACATGAAGACCTACGGACGCTGGGCCTTTGCTGAATTCACCGAGGTCTATCAGATCGAAGAGGATTTCAAAGCCAAGGTCGAAAGCGAATTCAACAAGATGATCGAAACCATCGTTGCACCATCATGACCCACTCGCGCCCGCCTTCCGACTATCCGGCCTTCCTCGCGGAGCTGAAGCACCGCATCGCGAGCGCGCGCGTGAGCGTGATCCGCTCCGCCAGCCGCGAGACCGTGCTGCTCTACTGGGACATCGGCAAGGGGATCGCCGAGAAGCAGGCAAAGGCAGGCTGGGGCGAGTCGGTCGTCGAGAAGCTATCCCGCGACCTGACGCGTGCCTTTCCCAGAGCCCGGGGTTTCTCACCACGAAATCTCTGGCGGATGAACCAGTTCTTCCTGGACCACTCATCTCCCGAATTTCTGTCACACGCTGTGACAGAATTGGGCATCAAGGGCGAGGGCGAGAAGCTCTCACAGGCCGTGAGAGAATTCCTGGCCGGAGTGCCCTGGGGCCACCATGCCAATGCCTTGGCCAAGGTGTCCGACCCGGCCGCCAAGATCTACTACGTCCGTGCCACTGCCCAGCTCGGCTGGACCCGCGACGTGCTGCTCAACCAGATTAAAGCCCAGGCGTATGAGCGGGCCGTCAAGGAGAAGAAAACCCACAACTTCCCCGCCGCGCTGCCGGAGCATCTGGCCGAGCAGGCGGATGAGATCGTGAAAAGCCGCTACGACTTCGGCTTCCTCGGCATAGGCCAGGCCATCAGGGAACGCGAGCTCGAAGACCGCCTGATCGACGCCCTCCAGTCCTTCATCCTCGAACTGGGTTATGGTTTCTGCTTCATCGGGCGGCAGTACCGGCTGACCACCGGCCGCAAGGAATACTTCGTCGATCTGCTCTTCTATCACCGCTTCCTGAAGGCGCTGGTCGCCTTCGAACTCAAGATCGGCGCGTTCGAGCCGGAGCACGCCGGGCAGATGGATTTCTACCTGAACCTGCTCAACGAGAAGGAAAAGGCCCCCGACGACGCCCCTTCGATCGGCATCATCCTCTGTGCCGAGAAGGACGATATCGACGTCGAATTCGCCCTCAGGTCCAAGACCAACCCGATCGGCGTCGCCGCCTACCAGTTGCAACCGACGCTCCCGGCGGAGCTGAAAGGCCGCATCCCGAGCGCCCGTCAGCTTGCCGATGCCGTCCGCGAACACCTACCGACAAGGAAGTAGCCATGGCCAAGAAAACCAACAACCGCAAGACCGTTGAAACGCTGAAGCACGCCGAGGACACGCGCAAGAATATCCCCACAGCCGAGTATCAGTCCGTGCTCAAGGAGGAGCAGCAAAGCCCCATCCGCGTCGCCTACGAGCGCCGCAACCGCGACCTCGATCCGCAACTGGTCTGGCGCGGCAAGGACGAGCAGGACTGGTCTGACCTCGTCGTCCACGCGCCGCCGCTTTACATCCGGGAAAAGGTTCACCCCAAGGTCCTAGAGCGGTTTGCAGTCGGCTTGCGCACTCATGGAATATCGTAGGGTCCGCTGT
>JBMFUH010000630.1:0-4598 GCA_049966735.1 Isosphaeraceae bacterium | reverse complement strand
CAGCAGACCTCCGGTCCCATGGGCGAAAACAACAGAAACCAACTGAATTATAACCCCTCGACTCAGCACAGGGAACGATCACGCGGAGCCATGGCCCGCGCTCATTGCAGCATGGCGAACGCTCGAAGAGATGGCTCTCGCAAGTTACAATCGGTAGAGGTGAACCTGGCTTCCCCGGACGGAGCAAGATGCCATGCCGATCCATGATTGGACGCGAGTTGACGCGGGCTTGTTTCATGCGTTCCACTACCATTGGATAGGCCATCTGAGCGAGGCGCTCAACGCTGGCGTCTTGCCGCGCGACTATTTCGCGCTTCCCGAGCAATCGATCCAGGGGCCGACTCCAGACATCTTGACATTGCAGTTGTCAACCGAGGACGACGAGCCAGGGGGGGGCGGTGCCGGGCGGGCCGTGGCCACCGCCCCGCCCCGGACGCGCGTAGTCTGTCATGCGGATGAGCGCGTCTACGCGCGCAAGGCCAATCAGATCGCGGTGCGTCACCGGCATGGCCGGATCGTCGCGGTGGTTGAACTCGTCTCACCAGGCAACAAGGCGAGCACCAGCGCATTCCGCACCTTCGTCGAAAAGTCCTCTGATTTGATCATGCAGGACGTTCACCTGCTCGTGATCGACCTGTTCCCGCCTACCAAGCGCGATCCCCAGGGCATTCACAAAGCGATCTGGGACCAGATTAAGGAAGAGGAGTTCAAACTGCCGGCCGGGAAACCGTTGACCCTCGCCTCGTACGACGCGGGGCCGCCCCCGGTCGCCTATGTCGAGCCGACTGCTGTCGGGGATGTGTTGCCCGAAATGCCGATTTTCCTCAAGCCTGGCTTCTACGTCCCCGCGCCGCTGGAGGCGACCTATCAGGAGACTTGGAGTCGGTTTCCGCAACCCATGAAGCGTCTGCTGGAGCCACCAGCCGGAAGCCTGTCGGCCGACGCATGAGGAGCAACAGACCATGCCGATTCACGATTGGGCCCGAGTTGACGCCGGGTTGTTTCATGCGTTCCACCAGGACTGGATCGGCGTTCTGGCTCGTGCCCTGAACACGGGAGGATTGCCGCCCGGCTACTTCGCGCTCCGCGAGCAATCGACCCGAGGCCCAGTACCGGACGTTCTGACATTGGAACTGCCGTCAGGAGGCGATGCGCCGGACGAGACTGGCTGCGGAGTGAGCGTGGCCATCGCCCCTCCCAGAACGCGCGTCGTGCGCCGCGCCGAAGACCTCATTTATGTTCGCAAGGCGGATCGTATCTCCATCCGCCACCGGCACGGCCAAATCGTCGCCATCATCGAGATCGTCTCGCCGGGGAACAAGGCCAGTAAGAACGAGCTACGCGCGTTTGTCGAGAAGACTTCGAAATTGATCGCGCAGGGCGTTCATCAACTGGTCATCGACCTGCTCCCGCCCACGAAACGCGATCCTCAGGGTATTCACAAGGCGATCTGGGATGAATTCTTGGAAGAAGACTTCGAGTTGCCGGCCGACAAGCCCTTGACGCTCGCGTCGTACGACGCTGGCCCGCCCCCGGCGGCCTACGTCGAGCCCATCGCCGTGGGAGACACGCTCCCCAACATGCCGCTTTTCCTCAAGCCAGATTTCTACATCCCGGCGCCGCTGGAGACAACCTATCGAACGACCTGGGATGAGTTCTTTCCCGCGCCCATGAAGCGGCTATTGGAAGCGCCTGGAGAAAGACCTCCCGGAGACTCGCGGTTCGGCCAAGCAGAGTGAGGAGCGCCACGCCGAAAGGCTTCAAAGGTCGCCGCTGTCCCAATCGAACTCGGACAATTCACTGGAGTCCGCCAGCGAGATGTCGATGGGGTTGCGCAGCCGCCTGGGCTCGAAGGCGATGATGCCGTGCCGCACAGCGCAGCTCAGGCAGAGCCGCTCGTCGTCATGCGTGACGTAAATCTCGCCGTCGAGCAAGCGATGATAAAAATCCTGGCCGGGGGCCATCATGTGACAGAACTCGCGGTGATTGCCGCGCTTCACGGTCACGCGCCAGCCGGGTTCAAAAACGTAGAGCCGCGGGAGTGACTGAGCCGGCGCATCTTCCCGTGGCGGAGAAGTCGTACGAAGGTCCCTTCTCATACTCATGGGCGGTGCAACTCCTCGGAAAAGACGCGATCGTCAGAGACCGGCTGTTCGGAATGTACGTCATGCGCCCCAGTCTTCGCCGGTCGCTCGGGAAAATGAATTCCGCATGCTTCATCGGTGCACACGGCATCCCTCCGTCGCGACACGGCAACCATATTATATACAAACCTTCCTACCCATGCGACCCCCGGCAGCCAGGCGAAAAGCGTGGGTAGCCAGAAAAGGGGGAGCCAGCCGCCGATCGCCCGCACAGCATCGAACCCAGCCTTGACGCGTCCATCACGCAAGAGAACGTGCATCGATTTCATGCAAGCGTCATGAGTGAGTGCCGGATGAAGCGATTCAACCTGGACGGCAGTCAGGTCGATCGGTTCGATGACGCGATCGGGATCGGCCGCGGTCAAAAGGGCCATCGAGGCGCGACAGCGTGGGCAGGCGCCGTCGAACAGAACGCGGACAGCCGGCTGCTGCCTCCCCGTCACCAGACTGCGGAGCCAGGTTCCTGAGACGAATGCGAGGTTGGCAGCCATCATTGCCACGCCAAATTCCGTCAGGCCCGGCGCCACAAGCGCGATCCCGATGTGCAGGACGACGGCTCCCGCCAAGAGCAGCGGCCTGGTGATTCGGATCCAGATCAAGACTGGATAAAGCAACTCGAATGCCAGGCTGGCGTGGGTCAGAAAATTGACCAGCGTGGGCCACCTGGAGATCCAGGTGAAGTCTCGGGTCACGAACTCTCCGGCCGTCAACGTTCCCCAGAGCGCCAACCCGGTCCACCAGGATGGTCCCTGAAGCTTGGCCAATCCGGCGTTGGCGTAGATGAACACCAGGTGAAGCTGAATCAGCCGCAGCGCCAGGTTGGCGGAGACGGTTGGCCGGGGCGCGCCAGGTTGCTCGGGGGAGACGCGCCGGCCGCCGGTTGAGCCTGGAGGTTTGACCTGGCGGGCCGCGGCGCGAGCGCTCCGCCAGCGCTTGAAGAACCGGTCCAGCGAGACGGCCTGTCCGCTGGCGAAGCTCACCGCCAGATAGAGGGCCAGGGTCGAGAGGATCTGATCGAATCCGAAGAGGGCGATCGGCAGGCGTCGAACCGTCGAGACGATGATCACCCAGGCAAGCACGCCGGTCGTGCGGCTGAAGAGTCCGGCCGTGTACAAACCCAGGACGGCCAGGCAGAGCATCCAGACCGCACGCAGCCAGCCGTCGGCAACCAGGTACCAGAACGACCAGTACAGGGGATGTAGCTGTCGCTGCAAAGGACCGATCACGGTGGGGTCGGCCCAGCCTTGCGAGCCGAAGTAGTCGCCCAGATCCAGGCCGAAGATCAGCAGGCTCCAGAAAGCCAGGAGCCCGACGATCACGCGGATCAAGCCCAGCGCGGTGGGATCGGCAGGCGCGAAGAAAAACGCTTGCCAGCCGCGCCAGCCGGTAAAGACCAGTTCGCCCAGATAATCCCGAAGCTCCGTCAAGAGCCGTCGCACGCGAAGTCTCCGATCCATTCGGGAGTTGTGAACTGCCCTTCGTCGAAGAGGTCGAACGGTCCAGCCCCAGGTGCTTCCAGGGCTTCCCGGACTATGTCGGGATCGGGAATCAGGTGTTCCTGTGCTCGCAAGGTCACGCTCCGACAGCCCGGATGGGTCACGCAGAGGTGGCGAGAGTAGGCCAGGCCCAGCCGACACGAACTGCCGCGACCGGTAGCCCGTCTGGCCTCCTGGAAATCGGCGAAGAGGGCGTTGGCCAAGGCAAGCTGCCGCTGGTGACGCAATGGGGGACCGGCCAACTCACGAGCCGGCAAGCGAACCGTCTCCTCAGGCCGGCCGTCGGTGAACTTGAGCGTGGCAAGGATCACGGGTGTGGGAGGCGGTTCCGCATAGTAACGATAGGCGTAGCCCTGGTCGACCAGGTCGTGATAGGGCGTGAACAGATCGGCGATCGTTCGTTCCAGGATCGACGAGGGTGGTACCCCGAGCGCGCCGGCCACCACGGCGCCGCAGTGGTAAACGAGTGCCGCGGTCACCAACAGCTTCGCCCAGTTCGGCCAGGTCGCCATCGTCTCGCTTGAAGGGGAGACAGGGGCCTCCATGATCTTCCGCCAAGAACCTGACGCACTTTCCCGTATTCTCCTGCCCACGGCGATGCCTCCCGCGGTCCCTCTTATGCTCGAGTGCTTTGGATCGCCTCGGACCATCTAAAGTAATCGCCTGGAAGAATGCTACTCAGGCCCCTGATTTGCAGTCAACCATAACCGGTGTTGCCGATTCAGACCAAAAACTCTTCGGCCTCATTCCTATCCTCTTCGGCATAACAGTCACAGATAGATTGTCCATCCCCTGTCTTTCAGCCATTTTACTATCGCTGGTTGCAAGGCACTGAAGGGGACATTAGAATTTGATCGGTCTGAGCGGAGAGTATGGATCAGGGCGACTTGGTGGGCAACAGAGTGTGCGCAGGCTTCCTTGCTGGGCGCCGCTCCCGGAGGCCCGGCCGTTCGCGAGG
>JBMFUH010000629.1:0-4600 GCA_049966735.1 Isosphaeraceae bacterium | reverse complement strand
CTTGCATTGCGTGATGCTCCCTGGGCGGAAATCGTACCTGGTCGGCCCCCTGGCGCGGATCAATCTCTGCTTCGACCAGCTCATGCCCACCGCCAAGCGCGAAGCCGAGGCCTGCAAGGTCGACTGGCCCTGCCGCAACAACTTCAAGAGCATCGTGGCGCGGGCGATCGAGCTGATTCACGCCTTCGAAGAGGCCATCGCGATCATCAAGGACCATCAGCACGAGCTCTCCCACAGCCGCGTTCCTCACCAGCCCGGCCCCGGCTCCGGCGCTCACGCCACCGAGGCGCCCCGCGGCTTGCTCTATCACCGCTACAAGATCGGCGACGACGGGCTGATCGCCCAAGCCAAGATCGTCCCCCCCACGTCGCAGAACCAGAAACAGATCGAGGAAGACCTGCGGGCCTACGTCCCCAAGGTCATGGGATATGACGACGCCGAAGCAACTCATCGCTGTGAGCACATGATCCGCAACTATGACCCGTGCATCAGTTGTGCAACGCATTTCCTGAAAATGAAAATCGTCCGTTAATGGCGCAGGAATTCGATCGTGGGTCACGCCGCCGTTGGATTGATTCCACTGTGGCCGAGGATCCTCTACAGCGCCTTCGTCGCGGGGCTCGTCCCCTATTACTGGATCTCGTACTCGCCCTGGAACTTCCTCTTCTTCTGTGACGTTGCTCTCCTGATCGGCGTCGTCGCCATCTGGACCGAGCGGCCGCTGCTCGCCAGCTTGCCCGCCGTGGGAATCGCCATACCGCAGCTTCTTTGGTGCCTCGATTTTCTGACCGGGGCACGGATCACCGGGATGACGAGCTATATGTTCGAGTCCAACCGCTCGCTGTTCGTCCGAGGTCTCTCGCTTTTCCACGGCTGGCTGCCCTTCCTGCTGCTCGGGATGGTCTGGCGGCTGGGTTTCGACCGTCGCGCCTTCTGGAGCTGGACGATCGCGTCGACCTGCATCCTGCTTGCCTCCTACTTTCTGGCTCCGCCCCCGCCCGCTCCCGCCGACCATCCCGAGTATGCCGTCAACATCAACTATGTTCACGGGCTGAGCTACGAGAAGTCCCAGACCATGATGCCGGGTTGGCTCTGGCTGACGATCATGATCGTGGGCTTCACGCTCGTCTTCTACTTACCGGCTCACCTGGCGCTGGCCGCATGGTTCCCTCAGGCCAGAGAGCCGGTTCGCGATCAGCTCGCATCGCTTGTTGCGCACGTCTGATTACACCAACCGTATCATTTGCCAGACCTTTTTCGCGCCAGCCTGATTCCCTCCCGGACATCGATCTGGCGGGCGTTCTTGCGTTCAGGACCGGGCGTGCTCCGTCCCCGCGCCACGAGATCATCCAGAACCGCCGAGAGCCGCGCGACGACTTCGGGATGGTCGGCCTGCACGTTCGTTGTCTCGGCTCGATCCGCGGCCAGGTCGAAGAGCTGCACGTCGGGCAGACCGGACACATCGTCGATTCCCGGCCTGGGGAAGCTCCATCCGCCCGAGCCAGGACAGAGCGCCAGCTTCCAGCGCCCTTGACGGATCGCAAACGAGCCGTTGATCGAATGATTGACCAGCGACTCGCGGAGTCGGCTTCCTTGTTGGCCCCGCAAGACGGGCAGGAAGCTCACGCTGTCCTCAGCGGCATCGTCCGGCAGCGTCGTCCCGACGGCCCCGGCGCAGGTGGCCATGAGATCCGTCAGGCCCACAAGCTGATCGCTCATTGTCCCCGGGAGAACGTGCCCCGGCCATCGCACCAGGAGCGGAATGCGATGGCCTCCCTCGTAGATGTCGGCCTTGTATCCGCGGAACCCCGCACTCGGGTCGTGGCTGTGGGCCTTGAGCGTGGCCAGGTCGGCCATGGGCGAACAGCCATTATCGCTGGTGACGAAGAGCAGCGTGTCGCTTGCCAGACCGTTCTTCTCGAGCGCATCGATCACTTGCCCAACCGCCGCGTCCGTCTGCATCACGAAGTCGGCATAAGGGTTGATCCGGCTGCGTCCTTGCCAAGCCTTGGTGGGCACGATCGGCGTGTGAGGCGCGGAGAACGCCAGATACAGGAAGAACGGCGTTCCCCCCCGGAACCGCGGAGCCTGGCGCTCGATGAAGGCCACGGCGCGCTCGGTCAGTCTGGGCAAAACGCCCTGCGCCTCGAAGTCCCGCGCGGCCGGTCCGGTCCTGATCCATTTCTTCTCGACGGTCGGAATCTCGGTCGCGTGATCGTTCTCGAGAAACACATAAGGGGGTATATCCAGTGATGCACTGATGCCGAGGAATTCATCGAAACCCACGGAGTTGGGGCCGCTCTTATAAGGGCGGGCGTAATCGACCTTCCACGCGTCCTGGTCGCCTTGAGCGATTCCTCCCTCCTTGAGCTGCCAGTTCAGGCCCAGATGCCACTTGCCGATGCAGGCCGTGCGATAGCCTTGATTCTTGAGCAATTGCGGCAAGGTGAGCCGCCCGGGCTCGATCAGGCGCGGGGAGTAACCATTGAGAACCCCGCTGGCCAGCCTGGACCGCCAGGCGTAGCGGCCCGTGAGCACGCCGTACCGGGTGGGTGTGCACACCGCGGAGCCGGAATGGGCGTCGGTGAAGAGCATGCCCTGGGTGGCGAGTCGGTCGATCCGCGGCGTGGCGATCTGGCCCTTGGCGTTCAAGCAATGGGCATCACCCCAGCCCATGTCGTCGGCCAGCACGATCACGATATTCGGTCGTGCCGCGAGACCGCGGGGAGCGGAGCAAAACAGCACGGAAACCAGAAGAGACAGTGGGAGAAAGGCTCGCCTGCAGAGCGTCATCGCGGTTGAGTCCTTGGTGTCAGGTGGGTGCGGCACGACCAGAGGCCGAGTGGTGAATCGCTTTCGTCAGCGGACCATGATACATCGATTCCCCACACTTCGCAGAAGCCTCAACGATCGAGAACCTCTAACCGCTGGCTGTCTTGCTGGTGCAAGGGCAAGTGAGGACGGGGTGGGACAGAGGCGGTTTCCACGCTCCGGTCCGTGACTTGACCTATCAAGCTGAGAATGCGGCCACGGAAGACGGCAAGGCCGTATTCCTCGGCCCGGGCTCGAGCCAGCAGCGGATCGTGGGGATGTCCCTGTGCCTCCCAGGATGCGATCGCGGTTTCCAGAGCGATCGTCGTGGGCTGGTCATAGAGACAGCCGACAGAGCGGTCCACGGTCTCGGCCGCGCCGCCGCGTCCCAGGGCGATCACGGGAGCGCCGCAGGCCAGCGCCTCGACCGGCACGATGCCGAAATCTTCCTCGCCCGGAAACAGGAGTGCGCGGCAACGGCGGTAGTGATCGCGAATCACCTCGTCGGGCTGCCAGCCCAGGAACTGGACCGTCGGGCCAGCCAGTGCTTCCAGGCGTGCTCGCTCCGGCCCCGCGCCGATCACGATCAGCCTGCGGTCCAGATGCGTGCACGCCGCGACGGCCTGGTCGATCCGCTTGTAAGGCACCAGTGCGGAGACGACCAGGTAGAAGTCCTCGCGCGTCTGGTCTTGCGACAAAGGAGTGAAGAAACCGGTGTCCACGGGGGGAGGAATCACGACACTGTCGCGATGGTAACACAGAGCGATCCGCTCGCGAATCGTCTGGGAAATTGCCACGAACTGTGACACACGATGGGCGGTCTTGCGATCCCAATCGCGGAGGCGGTCCAGCAGCGTCCGGGCCAGGGCTCGGCGGATCGGCCGCTTGCTCCAGCCTTCCAGATACGCGTCGCGCCCTTGCCACGCATAGCGCATGGGCGTGAAGCAATAGCAGAGATGCGGCACTCCCCGGGGCGCCTGAACCGACTTGGCCACGCAGTGGCTGAGGCTGATCACCAGATCCACGTTCTTCGGCTTCCAGGTGCTGGCCGCCAAGGGCATGACCGGCAACAGATGGCGATAATGGCGAAAGACGCCGGGAACTTTCTGGAGCGGCGACGTGTGGATGATCATCGACTCGATGGCCGGGCTGGTCGATCCCCGGCGATGAATCAGCGTGTACAGCACCGCGTGGGGAAACGCCTGGCAGAGGACCTCGAGGCACTTCTCGCCGCCTCGCATCCCGGTCAGCCAGTCGTGCACGAGGGCCACGCGCAGCCCCGACAGAGCCAAGGGCGCCAGGCCCCCGGCAGCGTCGTGCTGGCGATAAGCCTCCAGGCTCGTGAGCACGCTGGTCTCTTCAACCCGGATGCTGGCGTCCATGCCGGCCTCCTGTTCTTGTGAGGCATTGCCCATATCCGCTTTGAGGAAACCGCAAGATAGCCAAATTCTCGTGATTCGGCAAGGTAACCAGATCCAGATTGCGTGCGTGCTATAGTGATAATTTGAATACAGACGTGAGCGCCAAGCTGTCGATTTCTGGGTAACCAAGACCCGCCCCCCTGTACGACTAACTTCGAGAATCTTGTACGCCGGACACGATTTCGCAAGCGAGTCCGTGGCAAGCTCTGGGGTTGCGGCCCCGGGTGATCCAGCGTGCGGAGCCATGATGGCAACCACGCATCTCATCCGTGTTCAATCCGTGGCCCTGCACCGTCTTTGGGTTGCGGCTCGGCCGCGCTGTGGTCAGAGCGCTGACCGGGACCGCAAGTTCCGTCGCATCCTCCACG
>JBMFUH010000628.1:0-4603 GCA_049966735.1 Isosphaeraceae bacterium | reverse complement strand
CGCTAATGTGAGAGGACGCGGGGTCCGGGCTTGTTCGACCCATGAATTATGGTATCAGGATTCTTCGCCAGGGCAACCTCAATCACCCCGGGGCCCCGCGCCCTTCGAGGTCGCGAGGGATCGACCCAAGCATAAAAAATGGAAGAGGATAGGTAGGAAGACACCGTGGCAAGAAAGTCCGCAACGAAAGCAACCAGCGAAAACGGTCCCAAGACCAAATCCCCGGCTCGGAAGAAGGCCGCGAGCAGCAAGGCATCGGGAACGGCCAAGGCCCCGAAGCGGAAAACCGCGGCTCCGGAGCACGAATCTCACGCCGGCACGCGGTCGCTGGTCATCGTCGAAAGTCCCAAGAAGGCGAAGTCGATCAACAAGTTTCTGGGGTCGTCATTCGTCGTCAAGGCAAGCATGGGGCATGTGCGCGACCTGCCCAAGCGCAAGCTCGGCCTCGACGTGGCGCGGGGCTACTCTCCCTCTTACGAGGTGGTTCCCGCCAAGAAGGAGACCGTGGGCGAGTTGAAGCGCGAGGCCGCGAAGGCCGACCTCGTCTACCTGGCGACCGACCCCGACCGTGAGGGGGAAGCCATCGCCTGGCATCTCCAGCAGGCGCTGGAACTTCCCGAAACGCGCGTCCGCCGCGTGACGTTCCACGAGATCACCGAGCGCGCCATCAAGGACGCCTTCGGCCACGTCGGCCCGATCAACATGGACATGGTCAACGCCCAGCAGGCCCGCCGCTTCCTGGACCGGTTCGTGGGCTACCAGCTTAGCCCCTTGCTCTGGAAGAAGGTGGCCCGCAACCTGAGCGCCGGACGCGTGCAGTCGGTGGCCGTGCGAATCATCGTCGATCGCGAGCGGGAAATCCGCGCCTTCGTCGCCGAGGAGTTCTGGAAGATCACCGCGACGGTCGCCCCGGCAGCGTCCCAGGCCGAGTCGGACCGGTTCGCGGCCGGGCTGGTCGAGTACGACGGCGCCAAGTTCGCGGCCGGCAACGAGGCCGACGCCCAGCAGATCCGCGACGTCCTCGCCTCGGCCCGTTACATCGTCTCCCAGGTCGACGAGACCGAGAAGCTGGACAAGGCCGATCCCCCGTTCAAGACCAGCACGCTCCAGCAGCAGGCCGCGATCCGCCTCCGCTTTTCCAGCCGGAAAACCATGAAGATCGCCCAGGAGCTCTACGAGGGCATCGACGTCGACGGCACGGGCCCGGTGGGGCTCATCACCTACATGCGAACCGACAGCCTCCGCGTGTCGGAGGAGGCCCTCCAGAGCGTCCGCGAGCTGATCAAGAACCAGTACGGCGAGAAGTACCTTCCCGCCAAGCCGATTCGCTACGCGGCCGGCAAGAACGCCCAGGAGGCCCACGAGGCCATCCGGCCCACCGAGCTGAAATTCGCTCCCGAGGCGGTCAAGGCCCACCTCAGCCACGACCAGTTCCGGCTCTATCAGCTTATTTACTGGCGGTTTGTCGCCAGCCAGATGGTCCCGGCCGTTTACACCGTGACCGATGTGGCCATCACCGCCGGACCGGGCCTCTTCAAGGCCCAGGGCAAGGTGCTCAAGTTCGACGGCCACGTGAGAATCTGGCCGCCGGGTGGAAAGAAGGAAGACGCGCTCTTGCCCGTCCTGGCGGTCGGCCAGGCGCTCGACCTCCACGACCTTCAGGCCACCCAGCATTTCACCCAGCCGCCCCCGCGGTACAGCGAGGCCACGCTGATCAAGGCCCTGGAAAAGGAGAACATCGGCCGGCCCAGCACCTATGCGCCGATCATCCAGACGATCCAGGACCGGCTCTATGTCGAGCAGAAGGAACGGCGGTTCTTCGCCACCGACCTGGGCATGGCGGTGACCGATCTCCTGGTCAAGCACTTTCCCAAGATCCTCGACCTCAAGTTCACCGCCCACATGGAAGACGAGCTCGACGACATCTCCACGGCCAAGGAAGACATGGTCAAGGTGCTCGACGAGTTCTACTATCCCTTCCAGGAAGCACTCAAGACGGCCGAGACCCAGATGGAGCGGGTGCAGATCCCGACCGACGAGGTCTGCCACGTCTGCGGCGCTCCCATGGTGCTCAAGTTTGGCAGGACCGGCCAGTTTTTGGGCTGTTCCAAGTATCCCGACTGCAAGGCGACCCGACCGCTGGGCGGCCAGCCCCGGGCCGAGGCCGTGGAGAGCGAGCACGCCTGCCCCAAGTGCGGCAAGCCGCTCTTGATTCGCGAGAACAAGCGAGGCGAGAAGTTCCTCTCGTGTTCGGGCTATCCCGACTGCAAGGAGTCGTTCAACATCGACGAGCAGGGCAAGCCCGTGCCCTCCAAGATGGAGACCGAGCACGTCTGCGACAAGTGCGGCAAGCCGATGGTCTTGCGCCAGGGACGCCGCGGACCGTTTTTGGGCTGCACGGGCTATCCCAAGTGCAAGAACGTCGTCGCCGTGGACGCGGAAGGCAAGCCGATCCAGACGGTCAAGATCGACGTGAAGTGCGAGAAATGCGGCAAGCCGATGGCCGTGCGGCAAGGCCGGCGCGGACCGTTTTTGGGCTGCACGGGCTATCCCAAGTGCCGGGGCACCGCGCCTGTTCCCGAGGAGCTCAAGGAACAGCTTGCCGAGATGGCGCCGGCGCCCGCCGCGGCTGCCGGCCCCGACCTGAAGTCTATCGAGGTCGAGGAGACCTGCGACGATTGCGGCGGCCCCATGGTCGTCCGCCGCAGCCGCCGCGGCTTCTTCCTGGGCTGCTCCAAGTACCCCAAGTGCAAGGGCACCAAGGAGCCCGGTCAGGCCACCCAGGCCAAAATCGCCGCCTTGACGGGGGAGCCAGTGATCTGAAAACACCGGAGGTTCCTCTGGGCTGGAACGCCTACGTGGTGGTGTGCGCGTTTTCGTCTCGGGGACATCGCATCCGACTTTCCTGCCAGCAAGTCGAGCAGGCCGATGACGAAACGCCAGTCTAAGCCGTATGGCCAGAAACCGCGGGAGTTAATGGCCGAGAAGTCACGTCTCCTCACAAAAGCCCAGGCGCGAGACGAAATGGGTCTGGCGGAGATTGCCCGATCACCCTAGAACGACCGCGGGAACGTACGAGGAACGGATTGCCCCCCTGCTGGATGCAATTGGCCGTGACTCCGAAGCAGCAATTCACCGCATCAGAGGCCGTCTGCTTCGAAAAAGCAGATGAGCTGACTCGAGCCGCCAATCTCTCTCGGGCGGCACTGGACGGGCCCCTTTCAGGAGAAGCCAGGTCGGACGTGAAACGAAGGCTGGCCGCCTGCTTGAGGCAACTTCACCAATCCGCGGTGAATTCCCTGGCCTGACTGAGTCGGCCACCATCAGGCTTGCCCGGCTGGCTTCTGCTCGTCGTCCTCGGTTGGCTTGCGGGCCAGGGCCAGCGCGTAGGCGGTGGCGTAGGTCCGGCAGTGGGCCAGGGTGATCAGGATATCGGCGATTTCGCGCTCGCGTGCAATCTCCTTGGCCATGCCGCAAACCATGACCCGCGGCTGCCCGTTGTCGCCCGGGCGAATCTCGATATCGGTCCAGGAAATCCCGCTGCTCCAGCCGACGCCCAACGCCTTGAGGATGGCCTGCTTGGCAGCCCAGCGGCCGGCGAAGTGCTCGATCGCGTGCTCGCGCGACTGGCAGTACCGTATTTCCCGCTCGGTATAAACCCGGCGGAGGAAAAGTTCGCCATAGTGCTCAATCATCTTGCCGATCCGCGGGCATTCGACTATGTCGGTGCCAATTCCCAGGATGACCATGCCCAGCGTCCTTCCCCGGAAGCAACGCAGGCGCGCCCCGTTCCCGCGACTGCCTCGATCGAACCATCCCTCGCCAGAACACCCGCAACCATCAACATCGTACCACGGAACAGGTTCAATTCCTGCCCAACCAGGAAGTCAGGCCGCTTCTCTCAACCGATGCGAAACGTGGCTGACCCCTTCAGGGCCTCTCCTGGAGTCCTTCCCGACGTCGGGTTACACTGGCGGTGCGGATCAGTCTCTCGTCATGGTGGGACTCCAGGCAGCCGGGTTCTGAAAGAGCCCGAATGGGCTTCCATCCCGAGAGATCGACCCGATATGAGGGTTGACGTTATGTCCAAGACGATCAAGCCCCGCTCCGAGGCCCGCGGTGGCCGCCGTCCCGCCTCGCCAGGATCGGCGGGGGCTCGTGGCAGCCACCCGATCACCCTGGATGTCATGGTGCGGCTCCAGGCGATCGCCCTCCCAGAAGCGGATGGCGGCTTCACCGTCGTCATCCCGGCGCTGGGGCGCGCGACCCAAGGCGACACGATCGAGGAAGCCCAGGCCAACGCCATTGAAGCGGCTGAGGGGTGGTTGACGTCCCAGCACAAGCGAATGAAAGAGGCGGCCATTCGGGCGACCCAGGAATGAAACCGATCTCCGGGAAGCGAATGTGTCGCTTGCTGGAGTCGCGGGGCTGGACGCTCGACTTTTTCTGCCCAGAGGAACCTCCCATGAATACTCGCCCTATCGGTCCGGCTTTCATGCTGCTCATCCCGCAATGCGGAATGGTGCAAGCAGACGTGATGACACGCTCCGATCACTGGCCTTCGCCCCGCGCGCCATCGGCGACCCGCGGGCCGTCCCGGCGC
>JBMFUH010000627.1:0-4604 GCA_049966735.1 Isosphaeraceae bacterium | reverse complement strand
CGCCAGCACGGCAAAGCTGGTTCCCGCGTCGGCGATGTAGTGGTCCACGTCATCGTTGAGCGAGCGGGTAAACCAGCGGCCCGACACGCGCTGATTGGTCTTCAGCCAGGAAACTCCGCGCTCGACGGCCGGGTCAGCGGCCGGAACACCGGCCTGGCGGAGCACGAAAACGACCAGGCCGGTGGCGTAGCCGTCGCTGGGCGACTGGGGATCGTTCGGCGTGCCGTCGCGCCGCTTCCAGTGGCCCAGCGAGGGGAGGCACCAGCCGCCGTCGCCCCTTTGCAGGGCGCGCAGCGACTTCACCGTCTGTTCCTTCTGCTCGGAGGTCATGACGCCCTCCAGCCGGGTCGAGGCCCAGAGCAGCATCGTCTGATGGTGCAGGCTGGGGGGAGGGTTCTTGCGGAAGTAACCGCGCAGGCGGTCGAGGCCGGCCCGCGCCGACGTTGCCTTCGCGTAGTCCCCGGGCGCGTAGCCAGCGCCCAGCGCCGCGACGACCGCGCCGTAGTAATCATCGTATTCCAGAGGCGCCCAGCCGCACTTGATCCATTTGAACCCGCCATCCGCCTTCTGCAAGGTCCAGACCCGGTCGAGCGCCCGACGGGAAAGCGGATGCAGCGCGCCGGTCGAGAGCGCGTCGTTGACCGCCAGCGCTTCCGCGGTCGAGATGACCTCGGCGTCATACTTCGGTTTCGAGTCTGGTTTCCCATCATCCCAGTGGGCGACGCGCTGCTCGAAAAACCCGCGGATCTCGCTCGGAGCGGACGACGAGAACTCCCGGAGGGTCGGCCGCGCCAGCAGGTAGGGATAACTGGAATGGCAGGAGCCGCACTTCCGCTCGCGGACCCACTGCACGGTCGTGGCGTCGAGGAAAAGGGCAGCTTGGCGCATTGAAAACGACGAGGCTTTCGGTTCGTTGGCAGTCGGCCTGGCGATCTTCCCGGGCAACGGTTGCCGCGCGGGCTCCCGCGCCGGTGCGGCAGCGGTGGTGCTGACAGCCAGAAGCGCATATAAGAAGACACGTTTCATCATGGTGCCCTTCCCGTTTCTCGATGGATGAATGAGGCGAGCGATCTTCGATCAATTATGTGGCATGATCGGCGAAGCGGCCAGATGCCGGCAGTCACTATCTGGTTCAAGCCACTCCCGCGCCGTATACTCCGGTTTCACCATGGCGACAACTCTACCGGAGGATGAGCGCATGAACCTCGAGCAGCAGGGTCAGCGTGGGAAGACGCGACGCGATCTCTTGAAGCAGTCGATGGCGGGCGCCGCGGCGCTCTCGTTTCCCTCGATCGTGCCCGCCCGGGCACTCGGCCGAGGGAGCGGCGCGGCGGCCAGCGAGCGGATCACGCTGGGAGTGATCGGCATCGGCCCGCGCTGCACTTATGATCTGACGAGCATGATCGCCGAGCGCGACGCGCAGTTCGTCGCCATCGCCGACGTGCAGGCCAGCCGCCGCGGCGCCGGCAAGGTCCTGGTCGACCGCCATTACAAGAATCAGGACTGTAAGCTCTACCGCGATTTTCGCGAACTGCTGGCCCGCGCGGACATCGATGCGGTCTTGATCGCGACGGGCGACCGCTGGCATTCACTGGCGTCGATCCATGCGGCCCGGGCCGGCAAGGACGTCTACAGCGAGAAGCCCTGCGGCATCACCATCGCCGACTGCCAGGCTCTCGCCGACACCATGAAGCACTTCGGCCGCGTCTTCCAGGCCGGCACGCAGCGGCGGAGCGTCGCCAATTTTCAGACAGCCATCAAGCTCGCGCATGACGGCAAACTCGGCAAGCTGCACACGCTCTACGCCTCGGTCTACACTCCCGGCAATGACTTCGACTGGCTGCCGGCCGAGCCCGAACCGCCGCGCGACAAGGTGGACTGGGACATCTGGCTCGGCCCTGCTCCCTGGCGGCCCTACAATCACAACTACGTTCGAGGGGGCTGGCGAGGGTACTACGACTTCGACTCCGGAGCCCGGCTGCTCGACTGGGGTGCGCATACGGTCGACCTCTGCCAGTGGGCCAACCAGGCCGACGACACCATGCCGATCGATTACGAGCCGTCCGCAAACAAGATCACATGTCATTATGCGAACGGCGTCAAGCTGGTACTGGATTTCCTCAAGACTCCCTTCGGCCAGCGCCCGGGCTGGGTCCAGCATCTCGGCACCTGCCCGGTCCGGTTCGTGGGCGACGAGGGATGGGTCGAGGTGGGAGACAGCGGCGAGATCGAGGTCTCCTCGGCGGCCCTCAGGAACGACCTGAGGCGAGCTGCAACGAAGCGGCTCAGGGTGGGGCTGGACGTCTCCGCCCACGCCCGCAATTTCCTCGACTGCATCAAGAGCCGTGGTCAGACGGCGGCCAATCCTCGGGTGATGCGGCACTCCCACATCGCCTGTCACGCCGCCGCGCTGTCCTGGGTCCTGGGACGTCGGCTCAATCTCGATCCGGTCCGGGAAGAATTCATCAACGACGAGGAGGCCAACCGGCTGCGCTCCCGTGCCGCGCGCGAACCATGGGGATGAGTGAGGGCATGGCTCAAACCGAGGCAACACGCACCCCACGACGCGATCCGTTGGAGTACCGGCTTTAGCCGGAGTCCGGACCGCCTGGGGGCGAGACTCCAACGAGAGGGATCTTACGTTCGGCGCGGGTCTCCGACCCCGCCGACCCCGCGGGCGTCCAATGCGGGCTGCTCAGCCGGCGAATTCCGCATTTCCATTTCCCGCAGCTCTGGCTATACCTCAGTCGCCCGCTCCAGGATGATTTCAAGGTCAAGCACGCAGAGGTTGAATGGAGTCTCTCAATGAGTGCTGGCTTACGGTCGGTCTGCTCGCCCGTGACGCGATGCAAGTGCTGCGGCGGAGAGGCATTCGCGTATGGCGTGGTTGATTTCCACAAGAATTGCGAGAACCGCCGACACTTCAGCTTGGGGATGTCCGGAGTGCCGATCTATTACCATCGGTGCGTACATTGTCAGTTCATCTTCAGTACGGCCTTTGACGAGTTCACCACCGAAGATTTTCTCAGGGACGTCTACAACGACGCGTATTCCGTGGTCGATCCTGACCACCACGATGTGCGGCCCCGCAAGAACGCGGAGACGGTGTCAAGGCTCTTCCCGGGTACGCGACCCGGCAGACTGCTCGATTATGGCGGCGGCAACGGCTTGCTGACGAGCTTGCTCCGGCAGGCGGGATTTCCCCAGGTTGAAACCTACGACCCATTTGTGCCAGAGTTCTCGATGCGGCCAGAGGGCCAGTTCGATTGCATCGTGAGTTTCGAGGTGCTCGAGCACGCCACCAATCCTGCCCACCTGATTGCCGACTGGAGCGGACTCTTGCAGGACCCCGGCCTAATCATCTTCTCGACCCTGCTTCAACCTTTCGATATCGACTACCAGGGACTGAACTGGTGGTATGCTGGTCCCAGAAACGGGCATGTCTCTCTCTACTCCAGACCGAGCCTCGAAACCCTCCTGCACCGGTGGGGACTGAACTTCGGGTCGTTCGACGAAGGGATGCACCTTGCGTTCCGGCAAGTCCCTGACTTTGCCACCCATCTCTTCGATTTCTAGCAGAGTGTAGGGTGGGCAATGCCCACCTTCGCTTATTCTTGATTTCTATTGACCGAAGAGCCCCACGCCGGGGCCGAAGGCCGGCGCGTAAACTCCCATGGGCGGTGGGGGCGCGATCTGGCCGGGGGCGAGACCGGTGCCGGAAACGACCGGGAACGTCCCGTACGAGAAGCCGACGGACGGAGAACCGTAGACATAGCCCGGCGCGACGAAGCCGGGCCGCCAGAGTCCGACCCCGTAGCGACCGGCAAGGTAGCCGTAACCGCGCAGATTCGAGCCGTAAAACGGTCCGGGATAGGCCGAGAAAGTGGTGTAGGTGCGAGGAATGCCGTAGCTGGCGAAGCCGTAGCTGGTGCCGTACAGCCCAGGCGCCGCGAAGTAATCGCTGACCCGATACGAGTAGTTGTAAGGCGTTTGCGCCCGGGACGGACCCGGCGCAAAAACGAACAGCCCGGAAACCAGGGTCAAGGCTAGCAGGCTACGCATGATTTGGTCTCCCTGATGGCACGGGGTCGATCATCGGCCCTATTCGCCTTGAAAAGAACCGGATCGGGCGCCTAGCCGCGGGCCCTCAGCGCCAATTGTACCTCATTTTCGACAGGATGCTTGCGGCCAGGGAAGGTCGCGTCTGACCATTCCAGCCGTGTCCGGCTTAGTCGCCGATCATCGGGTAGGCCTTCGGCCAGCCTTTCCAGTACCCACCATAGAAGTTCGAACCGTAGGGACTCTGGGCATATCCGGAGCCGTAAGTTTGATAGCGGTTGGCTGGCGTGTAGCCGGGCACCATGTAGGCGCCTGGCCAGTAAAGCCGCCCCTGCGGGAGCGGGTAGGAGTACGGAGCCGCCATCTGGGTGTAACCCTGGGCGAACGCACTCGCCCGTCGGGCCTGACGGCCCCGAACCCGAGCGGGAGCAGTTTGCGCCGGCTGAACGGTTGTGGGCGCAATAGGTTGCACAGCGGAGACCCCGGGCTGGTAATAGCCCCCATAGGTTGGATAAGTCTCGATGTAAGAGCTTCCCACGGCCCCC
>JBMFUH010000626.1:0-4605 GCA_049966735.1 Isosphaeraceae bacterium | reverse complement strand
GGTGTCGCAACGGGCGTCCAGCGGAAGAATCGATCCGGCGCCCGTCCGCTTGGAGCGGTTGTGATATCGACCCAGATCCGCGAGCTTCTGGCCGACCAGTCGCCGCAACCACCCCACAAGCGCGGCTTCGTTCTGGCCGGTAAACTGGGGAAATTGCCGGACAACTTCGACCAGTGCCTCCTGAACCACGTCGGAAAGTTCCAGCCGTTCTCGGAGCCGAGGTCCCAGACCGGTCCGCACGATCATCCTCAGATAGTTGCGATACAACGAGCACAGCTCGCCCAGTGCCTCGGTTTCGCCAGCACGTGCTCTGGACAGCAATTCGATCGGTCCGTCGGCCATCAGTGTCGGCTCTTCTTTCTCAAGTGCGTCCGACCGATGCCTTCGGGTCTGCTCATATCCTGGCCGCGCGTCCTGGCGTGAAGGGGAGAAGCTTCTGTTCGGACCGTCCCCTCGGGCCTTTGGTCCGAACTCTCCCGCAATCTGCCGGGGACGATGTGGCTCTCTCTCAATCAATAGGCGTCAGTCGAAGGCGATCTGGACCCGGATCTTCCTCTACGCTCTCAGCTCCCGGCGGCGGTGCTCGCAGGTTTCATTTTCCATGATTGGTCTCCCGCTCGCCAAGGGCAAGTCGCCGGGCGAAACCTGTGGGTGCATGCCGGAACGCGTCGCGCTGGCATGCAACCGCCGGACGCAGGTGAGCGATCATGCACATGTTCAGATGGGGGAAGGCACGGACCCATGCGGGACGGGAAGGCTGGCGGGGGCGGTCGCTACGGGTCGAGCCCATGAGGCATGCGCGAAGCGACCTCTCGGCATTTCACTGTCGAGAGGTCGTGGAAGCTACGTGCTCTGTTTCAAAACCGCCCGGGGCAGGGGAGTGCAACGTGTTCGTTCAGCGTTTACCCATGCGGATCAAGCAGTCCTCCTCAGTTCTGCATCTGACGCTTTCGGCTCTGGACGTAACGCCGCAGGCCCAGGCCGCCAATCGTGGTCAGGAAGAGGGCGATCGTGCTGGGCTCGGGAACCGGCGATTCTCCGCCTCCTGAGCTACCACCGGAACCAGCCTGGAACGTGATGAGCCCCTGCTCGGTGGTCGTGCCTGAATTGGAGGTTGAGGGGGCCAGGAGCAAGGTGCCGGTGGGCAACGTGAAGCTGCCCGTACTGCCGTCGCTGCCCAGCGAGAACGTGCCGTCGGAGACCGAGTTGATCGTCGCCTGAACGGTCGAGTTCGATCCGCCGGTCACGATGCCGTTGAGCATGCCCTTGAGGACGACCGCGGGATCATTGCTGACCGTCGTATCCCCATTGTACGACGACGGCAGGAAGCTGATCTGAAACGGCGTGTTCGTGTATGTCGTCGACTTGCCGTCGGCGAGGGGAGAGATCACGAAGTTGCCCAGGCTTGCATTGCTCGACCCCGAGCTGAGGTCGATGGAATTGCCGCTCTGCAAAGGCACGTAGCTGATCACGTTGGTGCCCGATACGCCTGTCGTCGTATCGACCTGGCCCGATGTCGTGTACGAGAGCTGCGAGGCCATGGCACCAGTCGCAGTCCAGGCGACATAGCCCAGGGCGATGACCGCGGAACGCAGCCCAGTCCACCCTTTAGTCTTGCGCATCATTTCCTCCTGAAAAGGATGGGATTGTCGCATCACAATCCGTTCATCTCGCATTGTCTTCGTCTGGACTCGAAGGTGTGACGTCCTCACCTGGACTTACTTCACTCCGGGCCATCACACCGGCCACACCGGCACGGACCAGATCTTGTCACGAGGTGGTTGAACGACACGATACAAGGGGATCACCTTTCCGACCGGCTCCCAGTACCGGTTTCCGGCTTGGCTCGCAACCCCACGAATGACACGGCCGAGGACGAAGGGAGACGATGATTTGACGAGGCGCGGGCAGCCGCGCCTCTTCCGTCGAAACTCGGCCATGAGTTCCGTTGTTGCGAGTCCCGGGTGTGAACGAACGGCGGAACAATACTCCGATCCGCCCAGCGTGTAAACCGGACTTTAGCCGTTCCTTGAGTTTTTCTCTTTTTTTTCGATTGAAC
The DNA here is from genome assembly GCA_049966735.1 of Isosphaeraceae bacterium. Taxonomy (GTDB): domain Bacteria; phylum Planctomycetota; class Planctomycetia; order Isosphaerales; family Isosphaeraceae; genus Aquisphaera. The sequence continues at coordinate 2,546 of JBMFUH010000626.1, read as the reverse complement.
CGGGGAGGGATTGATGCATCATAGCATGTTGATGGGGTCGACATCGATGGCCAGCTCGACGCCCCGGGGAGTCGGCCAGCAGCCCGGCACCTCGCGAATGAGCGCCTGGAGCGGCCGCGTCGTGGGACAGCGAGCCTGAAGGTGAAAGCGATACAGGTTACGGATCTTGGTGATGGGCGCCGGCGCGGGACCAAGGATGCGGATCGACGGGTCCGCCACCTGACGAAGCCCCTCGCCCAGCTTATCAAGATAGGCCGAAACGGTTTCCTCCCGGGCTCCCCGGGCGATCACCCGCACCATCCGGCCGAACGGGGGAACGCCATACCTCGCCCGCTCAAGCAGCTCGCCGCCGACGAAGCCTGCGTAATCGTGCTGGATCGCATGGAAGATCGCCGGGTGATCGGGGCTGAAGGTCTGAACGAGCACGCGGCCGGGCCGATCCCCTCGACCGGTCCGGCCGGCAACCTGGGACACGAGCTGGAAGGTCCGCTCGGAGGCTCGAAAATCGGGAAGGTGCAGGGCCGTGTCGGCGTTCACCACGCCCACGAGCGTCACGTTGGGGAAATCGAGCCCCTTGGCGATCATCTGAGTGCCCAGGAGAATCTGCACCTCACCGGCCTTGAACGCCGCCAGCACCTCCTCGTGGCTGCCCGGCTTGCTCATCGTGTCCGAGTCCATCCGCCGCGCCACGGCGTTCGGGAACGACGACTGGATCTCCCGCTCCAGGCGTTCGGTGCCAATCCCCCCATAATAGAGCCGAGAGTCCGCGCAGGCCGGGCAGATCGATGGACATGATCGCTCGGAATCGCATGTATGACAAAGCAGAACATGACGGATTTTATGGTACGTCAGGGCCACGTCGCATGAATGACACTTGAGCACATTCCCACACTTCGGACAGACGACGAAGGTGTGATAGCCCCGGCGATTGAGCAGCAGGATGATCTGGCCTCCCTCGTCGAGCGCCTGGTACATCGCCTGTCGCAGCGGCTCGCTGAGCCCGCCCTGGAGCTTCTTTTCGTGGCGGAGGTCGATGACGCTCACGGCCGGCATGGGCCGGCCCAGGGCGCGGGCGGGCAAGACCACGCGCTCGTATCTCCCCCGTTCCGCGTTCTGCCAGGTTTCCAGAGAGGGTGTGGCCGAGCCCAGCAGAACGGGCACGCGCGCCAGCTGGGCCCGCTTCACTGCCACGTCGCGGGCGTGATACCGCGGAACCGTCTCTTGCTTGAATGTACTTTCATGTTCCTCATCGATGACGATCAGCCCCAGGCGGCGCGTCGGCGCGAAGACGGCCGACCGGGCGCCGACGACCACCTCGACCTCGCCCGCGGCGATGCTCTGCCAGTGGCGATGCCGCTCGACATCGCTCAGGTGACTGTGCAAGACGGCGACACGCGAGAACCGCCGTCGGAACCGGCGAATCGTCTGCGGCGTCAGGCTGATCTCCGGCACCAGCACGATGGCCTCGCGGCCGCGAGCGACGACCGTCTCGATCGCACACAGGTAAATCTCGGTCTTGCCGCTTCCCGTCACGCCATGGATCAGGAACGGAGCAAAGGCGTCGCCCTCGAGCGCAGGCGAGAGTGATGCCAGGGCAGACTCTTGCTCCCTGGTCAAGACGAGGCGCGGCCGCACGCTCTGGTCGGATGCACCACCCGCGCCGTCGTGGTCTTTACTATCGATCTCACCGCCCGAAGCGGCTTTCCGGTCAAACGCGACGCGACGCCGGACTGATTGCACCAGTCCTTGCCGTCGCAGCGCCGTGACCGTCGCGCTCGCGCAGCCGGCGAGGCGGCAGACGTCGCCAGGGGTGAGCGGTTCCTCGGTCCGGCAAAGGACCTCGAGAACGGCGGCCTGCTTGCGGGAAAGCTGGGGCGGGTTTGCCTGATCCTGGAGTTGCCGCCGCGTTGCTTCGGGAACCATGAGAAACGTCGAGAGCCGGGTTCCGGCCTGATTCCGAACCCCCGCCGGCAAGGCCGTGACGAGGGCCTGCCCCCAGGAACAGACGTAGTAGTCCGCGATCCACCGCGTGAGTTCGAGCATCCTCGCATCGATCAGGGGGACCGGATCGAGGATGTTGACCACTTCCTTGAGCTTCGTCGGGTCGAGTCCTTCGGGAGGCGCGGATTCCAGACCCACGCAGAAGCCGGTCGTGAGCCGGTCGCCTCGACCCAGCGGCACGCGCACACGCTGGCCTGGCGCGATCGTCTGGCGGAGGGCCGAGCCGACCCGGTAGGTCAGCACCTGGTCGATCGGTCGGTTCACGACGATGCTCGCGAAGCATCCGTCCTGTTCCTGAACGACCCCAGCGTCGTCGCCAAACCAGGACGTCTGGACCTGGCGCGAAGCAACCGGTTCGTGCTGTCCGTCACCCTCGATCATGGTTGACAAGGCTCATGCTTCGGACCTATCGTCGAGTTTCTTCGCCAAGGCGAGACAGAGTCTGGAGCAGCCTTGCTCACAGGCTGCGTCCACCCCTGCCAGTTCACTCGATTTCTGCACGTCTGTCCACAGGAAAGTGGACGGGGACAGATGATCGTTGTGAG
>JBMFUH010000625.1:0-4621 GCA_049966735.1 Isosphaeraceae bacterium | reverse complement strand
CTCTGGAAGAGTTTCGCGACCCCGTCCTGGCCCGCGGGCATTTCGGCTATGCCGTCGAGCTGGCGCGGAAGGCGATCCCCGCGGGCTTCTCCGGCACGTTGCCCCGCGAGCGGCCGGCCAACGCCCCCTTCTTCCAGGCCATCGACGGCCTGCTCGCGTGCCTCAAAGCCCTGGGCAAGACCGCCGAGGCCGACAACCTGGCCGCTCTGGCCAGGCGGCTGGGTGGATCAGCTTCCTGGAATGCGAAATGCGGAATGCGGAGTGAATTCAATTCCGCATTTCGCATTCCGCATTCACTCGCCACTCCTCACCCGCTACTCGCCACGGGCGGGTGGCCTCATTTCATTCGACCCACGGGCTACGCGCTTATTCCGGCGATCGCCAGCAAACAAACCAGGGCGCCGCGGCCTGCCCGGCTCACGCGCTTCGCGATTCGTCGAAAAGTCATGGTGGACCACACTCCTCATGCTCGGTGCTGACCACGCAGCCGCGGCTGTCGACCAGGTTCAGATAGTACACGCGGGTCCCCTCCGGCAGGCAGGCCGAGACGCGCGAGCCGTCCAGCCGGGCGGGGACTGACTCCCACTTGCGCTCTTGCCAGGGGCCGGAATCCTTTGTGTAGTTGAGCTCGACCTTGGCCAGCGGCACCTTCGACAGGAAGGTTGCCCAGACGTTCCTGCCGTCTCGTCCCTGCTTGGTGATCCGGGCAAGTGGCGGCCCTCCCTTGAGGATGCTGTCGGCGAAGGCGCGGATCTCCTCGGGATTTTCGCCGGCGCCTCCGTGGCCGTGCGGCATCCGCAGCCTGATGCAAAGGGTTCGAGGACCCTTGGGCAGGCGATACGAGGGCTGGAGCGCGTTAAAGGTGTACGCGAAATCATTGCTGCCGGTGACCCAGAGCAACGGCATCCGCGCACGTCCCAGATAGACTGAGGGGTCCCACCAGACCATCCAGCGGTCCGCCTGTTTCGCGCTCATTTTCGCGAGCTGGCCGCCAAAGACGGTCTGCCGGTAGAACCCGCATCCGTAGACCGGGACGGCAAGCCTGAACCGGGAATCGACGCCCGCCACGATGCAGGTGAGATAGCCGCCCCAGGAGATGCCGGTGACTCCGATCCGCTCCGGATCAACACCCTTGAGCGATCGCAGCAAGGAATGAGCCAGGATGATCTTCGCCACTGCGTGATAGGTCCATTGATCTTGCTTCGGCTGATCGATCTGGTCGAAGCCGCCCCAGCCGTGAGGTCCTCCCTGGTCGTCCTGAACCCATTTGCCATAGGTGCCGACCGGGACCTGGCCGCACGTGTCCATGGCGATGGCGGCATAGCCGCGCTTGACCCACAGGCGGGCCCATTCGTCAAATGCGGTCCCGCCTCCGCCATGCACCAGCACCATTCCCGGCACTTTCTCGCCAGCCTTCAACTCGGGCATCCCCAGCCAGGCGAAGACGCGGGTCGGCCTGCCTTGAAAGGAGGGGCCCTTGAAGAAGATCGCCCTGGCGGCGTCGGAGGTGGGGCGCTGAAGCGTTTCCCACGACGGCGGCTGTCCCAGGGCTTTCAGGTCCCAGGGCACCGCCGTCTGGGTGGTCTGACCGGAAGCGACGCCGGAAGACTCCAGCGTCGCCAGGACCAGAATGGCCGAAAGAAGCGCGGGGGTTCTCCCACGGAGTCGGCTCGTGCCTCGATTCATGCTTCACCTCGGACCGACGGTCGAAAGATCGAAGGGGACAAAGCCGGCAAGGGCTTCCCGCGAGGCCGCGCTCAACTGAAAGTCGCCGCCCGCCGGATTGGCGAAGTGCGGGTCGGCGATCTTCGAATGCTTGTCCATGCCGGCCTTCCGCCACTCGGCCCAGCTCAGGTTGTTGAAGCGGATCTCGCCCGGTTGCACGCGCCAGTAGGTGTTGTGGTCGAAGGCCACGTTGAGCTTGCTCCAGTTACCCGAGAAGAGCGGTCCCTTGTCCCAGTAGACGATGTTCCGCTCGAAGCGGAAGCTCTGGTGATCCTCCAGGCGCGAGCGCTGGATCTGCGCGTCGCGGCCGAAGGCGATGATGTTGTTGCGGAAGCCGTTCTCCTTGCCGTAATGCTGATGGAAGCCGCCGTGAGTGGTGCGGTAGACCAGGTTGTTCTCGGCGAGGATGTGGGTCGTCCCTTCGTCGAAGTAGATGCCCCAACCGCCATACTTGAGCCCCGCCACGTCGTGGAAGAGGTTGTTGCGGATCACCGTTCCTTCCTGGTTGCCCAGCGTGTAGATGCAGCCCATGTCGCTCAAGATCGGCCCCGCGCCCGGCGTCTTGGTGCCGATGTGGTGAACATGGTTAAACTCGACGATGTTGCGCTGCGCGGCCGCCTTGGAGTATCCCCACGTCCAGCCGATGGAGATCGCCGTGTACCAGAAGCCGTGAATGTCGTTGTGGGCGATGGTGTTGCCGGGCGACTGACCGATCCAGACCGCGACGCAACTGGGGTAGAGATTGCCGCCGTCAGTGATGGTGCAATCGGTGACCTCGTTGCCGAAGGACTTCTGGTTTGCCTGGTCGCGAATGGCGACCTCACCGATCTTCACGCCCCCCGCGCCCAGGTCGGTCAGGTTGCAATGTGTGATGTGGTTCTTCTGGCATCCCTGGGCGAGTTCGATGCCGTAGGTTCCGGTGTGGGCGATCGTGCAATGATCGAAGGTGCAAGAGCGCGCCGGCCCCAGAGGGCCCCCGGCACGCCGATGGCCGCCTGGCCGAAGCCGCTCTTGGTCGGGTCGGGCTTGAAGCTCCATTCCGCGCCGGCCACCTGCGCCGCGTCTTGCTGACCGACGATCGCGTGGTCGAAATACCATTCCGTGTGGGCGAACGTGATTCCCCGGAACATGACGTGCTCGACGAACTGGCCCGATTCGGGCTTGCCCAAGAGCCGCAACACCTCAGCCAGTCTCGGCGCGATGACATGGGCCTTATTCGGATCGCGCCCGGGCGGTGTGATCAGATAAACCGTCTTCTCACGTGGGTTCACGTAAAACTCGCCCGGCTTGGTGAGGTGCTCCTTCACGTTCTCGATCCAGTAGAGGTCGCCGGGGTCCAGCACGAAGACGCTCCGCTTGCCCAACTGGACGACATGCTTCGCCTCGTCGATCGACTTGATCGGCAGGTGCGACTCGACCCAGCGGCTGGCGACGATGGCCTCGCCGTCGGTCGCCGTCGGCCAGGCCTTGAGGTCCGATCCGGCAAAGCGAAACTCGGTCACACCGTGGGACCAGTCGTTGTGCTTGTCCTTGTCACTCAGTCCGACCACGGTGAACGTGCCGTGCTTGGGCCATCGGGAACGGGTGAGCCGCACGCCGTCGAGCCAGAGTTCGCGGACGAGCGGAGCCTTGGCTCCTCCGGGAAGCTTGCCCACCCAGGCGTCCTGGCCGTTGACCTTGGTCCGCTTCCAACCCGTTACTCGCACGCCACCGCTTACCACAGGGTGCTCGCCTTGATAGGCAGACCAGATCACGGGCGCTTTCTCGGTGCCGGAATCGGCGGGCGTGAGCGTGAGCGCTCCATCGAGGAAGTAGGTACCTCCGCGCAACTCGACGTGGATCGGCTTGTCGGCAGACTTCGCCAAAAGCGCGCGGACCAGGTCGCGGGCTTTCTCCGGCGTGGCCACCGGCCCGTCGCTCCGGTCAGCGCTGGGCGCCGGCAGCTTGCCGGACCAGGCGTCGTTGCCGCCCGGGGCGACATAGATGGTTGGCCCCTCCGCTCGGATGGTCCTGGACAGAGAAACGCTGGACCAGATAGTGATGCACGCGATTAACAAAAGCTTGAGATTCGTGTTCATGCGTACTTCTCCCATGGGATGATTCCCGGCCGTCAGTGACAGGACTTCCCTTCAAGGGACGAGGCGAGGTTGCAGGGTGGGTTCCGCTCAGAACGAGTCAAGGCGGCAATCCGGCAGTTGACGTCTTGCTGGTGAGTGAGGCGGGTTCCGCGGCATGGTCGCGTTTGGCGTCCGGGCAGTGTGCCGGCGTGACAACTTTTGCTTGATTACAACACCTCCCTGAACTCGCCACAAGGGGCCGGGCCATCTCGCGGGAAGTCGCCTGGCTGGGGCCTTCGTGCACTGCCACCGCTCATTGCCATGGGGAAGTCACGATAGCCCGATCAGTTCGTGTGGATTCGGGCCTTTGAAAAAAATACAAGGCCAAGGCGTCGGAAGGTCTGCGCCGATTTCGACTTTGGTGGATTTTCGGGCTTGCAGTGATCCGGCGAACGGGATAGAAGAACCGCAGAATGGCACTGGCAACCCGACGCAAACGCAGGGTGAACCAGCCTGAAAGTGTGGTTCGGGGCGAGTGTCCCATGATCATGCAAGAGATCGCCGGCGACGTGGAAGTCCTCGCACCGGCGAAGTTAAACCTGTTCCTCGAGGTTCTGGCTCGCAGGCCCGACGGTTATCACGAGATCGAGTCGCTGATGGTCACCGTGGATCTTTACGACACCTTGACCGTCACCGATTTCGATGGAGGATCGATCGAGCTGGTGTGCGATGATCGGAGGTTGCCGACCGGGAGTGCCAACCTGGTGGTGCAAGCCGCCCTTCGATTGAAGGCCGCGACAGGCTGTTCGCGTGGCGCCCGGATCACTCTCAAGAAGGTG
>JBMFUH010000624.1:0-4625 GCA_049966735.1 Isosphaeraceae bacterium | reverse complement strand
TATCTTGTTCCAAGTTCAATTCACCGGGTGTTTCGAGGACTGAGCAGAACACCAGGTCGTCGAATACGGACGTGACGATGAGCCAAAGGTGGCAAATCAGTCGCCTCGGATACTCGGACACGATATCGGCAGTGCGTACCAGAGCCTCCTCCTCCGTATCGCTTCTGTCAACAAAGCGGGTCGTCTGCCGCGCCGACTCTGTATGGGGCGGCTCCCGGGATCGTACAGAACGTCTTCAACCTCGTCGGGGTTCGTTCATTGTCAGCGATGTGCCAAGTGTTGCCCCCTCGTTTCACTCTCGCCGTCCCATTCGACGTCGTCGAAGTCTATTGAGCCATCAGCAGCATAAGTATATCATGGTTGAATTGTGGACAGACACGTAGGAGACATCAAGGTCGGCTGGCACCGTCCATTCCTTGAGTCTCACGGAAACCTCATACATTCCACGAACGCATCCTGGAACTTCGGGTTCGCGGCCAGCTCGATGTGCTCGGTGCGGCGCAGTGCATGGTCGAGGATCTGCTCGCGGCGGGAGACGGCCAGAAGGAGCATCCGCGCGCCACGCAAGGCCGTGTTGCCGGCGGAGGTGGGATGATCAACCCATGATGGGAGCAGGCCGATCCGGCGGGCGCTTTCGCCGCGGACGTAGTTGCCAAAGGCCCCGGCCAGGAAGACGCGCGAGGGCGACAGCCGCCGGCCGTCCAGGAGAAGATCGAGGCCCGCCGCGACGGCCCCCTTGGCAAGCTGAAGCTCGCGGATGTCCGACTGGGTCAAGAGCACCGGTCCGGCCAGCGGAATCGACTTGCGCCCGTTCGTCATCCGACCGCTGGAATTGACCCAGGCCAGGTCGAGCATCGCCGCGACGGCATCGACCAGCCCGCTGCCGCACAGCCCGCGCGGAGCACCACCGTCGATCACCGAGCATTCGAGCGCACCATCGCGAACCGAGACGCGGTCGATCGCCCCGCTGCCGGCGCGCATGCCGTTGCCGATTCGCCCTCCCTCGAACGCCGGTCCGGCCGCCGTCGAGGCACAGCAGATGCGCTCGCGATTGCCCACCGCGATCTCGCCGTTGGTGCCCAGATCCATGAGCGCGCCGGGCTCGCTGGCCTCGGCCAGCCCAATCGCCACCAAGCCCGCCAGCAGGTCGCTCCCCACGAATCCGCCGACACAAGGTAGGAAGCAGGCAGGTTGACGCAGATCGAGCGACCAGCCCAGTTCCCTCGCGTCGAAATACTGGGCGCCACACTCGGTTGGGCGGAAGGGTACCGCGGCCAGCGGCTCGACACTCAGGCCGCTATAGAGGTGGTGCATGGCCGTGTTGCCGACCAGCAAGACCTCTTGAACAGGACTCCCGTCCGCCAGTCGGCCGAGCATCGCGCCGGTCGCCTCACGAATCAAGGTCTTGAGCACGCCCGGCTCGGCCAGGTCGTGGCGGATCCGGCTCATCAGGTCCGCGCCGAAGCGGGCCTGGGGATTGAGCGCCGTCTCGACTTTCAGCACTGTCCCCGTTTGGCGATCGACAAGCTGGGCGACCAGCGTGGTCGTGCCGATATCGACCACCGCGCCCAGGCCTTCGGCGGGCTCGAAGGGAACGTCCGCCCGATCGTCGAGCACGGCCAGCGACCACTGGGCGATCTCGAGCGTGACCGGACCGTCGGCCTCGGCCATGCATCCCAAGCGCCAGCCGGCAGCCAGCTCGGCGGGAGTGAGCACCGCGCGCATCTCATCGGTGATCGGCACGTCGCCGTCGATCACCCGCACCTTGCAGCCGCCGCACAGCGAGACCCCCGCACAGGGAAACTCGACCCCGCGCTCGAAGAGGAGGTCGCGCAGCGGCCGCGCGGGGCTCGGCTCGAGTCGAAGTGGACCTGACCTGGCGGTGGTCACGGCTGGTGGCTCCTGGCGTAGTCGAAGAGAGCCATCAGGTTCTCCGCGGGCGTTCCTCGCGGCACCTCGCAGCCAGCCCCGACGATGTACCGGGGCCCCGCGGCGGCGTGGCACTCGGCCAGCGCTCGGGTGATGCTCTCCGGCGTCCCGTCGCGGAGGACGCGCACCGGGTCGATGTTGCCCAGGAGCACCTGGTCGGGCCCCATCGCCTCGCGACCCTCGGCCATCGGGCTCAGGAAATCCAGGTCGACGATCTCGCAGCCGAGCGATCCCATCCCCCGCAGGATCTTTCGCGTGTTGCCGCAGATGTGCAGCCGCACCCGGGCCCCCGTGCCCTGGACCGCCGCGACCAGCTTCCGCTCGAAGGAGAGGACGAAGCGATCGTACAGCTTGGGCCCGATCAAGGAAGCCGCCGCGTCGCCGATGCCGATCAGGTCTGCCCCCGCGTCGACCTGGGCCCGCGCGAACGCGGTCTCCATCTCCACCACGAACTCAAAGAGGTCATTCACATATTCCGGATCATCATGAAAATCAAGCATCAGTGTGTTCACGCCACGAAAGTCGGCCGCCAGGGCGCAGGGGCCTTCCACCCAACCCTCGACGATCAGCGACTCGCCCGCCTTCTCTTTCAGAAGCGCAACGCCTAGGGTCCGGTCGCGCATCCGACCCGGGCCCGACATGTCGGGAAGCCTGAGCGTCCTGAGCCGCGACTTGTTTTCCAGCAGGGCCTTGCTCTCGACGATGGCCGGCGGCTGGTTGTCAAACCACTCCACCGTGCCCCCCATGTCGGAGGCCTCGCGGGCCGGGTCGGAGATGACCGACACGTAGTCGAAGCCGAAGGTCTCGGCCACGCGGATCTGTGCATCGGCCAGCACGCGGTGATCGGCGGCATAGTCTCGATAGGGCACGCCGGATAGGTCGGCGGCGAACATCATGGTGATCGGCATCAAGGGGAGATGATCGACTGGTTTGCCCCCGATCATCGCCAGCACCCGCTCCTTGCCCGTCATGATGCGATCCTCTCGGCTGCGATGATTGCCTGGCCGGGGCGGGCGACGATCCGGTGGCCCGGCGGCACCACGAGGTAGTCGTCATCGTTCCAGTCGCCCGCCAGCAGTCCTCGGAAGAGCCCCAGATCTCCCCGGACCTTCTCGAACTCCCACCCCTTCTCGACCGCCTCGGCGCGGGCCTCGTTCTCGAACCGGTCGTCCGGCTCGATGCCTGTCTCGATGAACGTGAGGTGCCGGTAGGCCCGCTGGTAGCGCGTCATCTCCTCGTACAGAAATGTGCCGTTGTCTTCACCATACCGCTCGATGAAATCGTCCAGCGTCAAGCCCATGCCCGTCTGGTTCCGCGCCAACGGCTCGAGATTGGCTCCGCGCTCGACCCAGCCGGTCGATCGGTAATACACGCCGGGATGACTCTGGAAATAGCTCTCGAAGCCCGTGCGGCTGCCCATGAGGAGCGTGATGCAGTCGTGCGCCCGGGGCAAGACCAGCGGAATCGATCGCGCCTCCACGCCGGCCAGGCCGTTGCCGCAGAGGCCATAACCCAGAGCGATGGCGTCGTACTTCTCGGCCTTGGCCTCGACCTCGTCGATTGCCTCCTGGAGCCCTCGGCGCATGGCTCGGGCCCCCAGGTCGTGCAGGCCCTTGGAGAGGAACCGCGCGTCGGCGACATGGGGCGAGCGGACAATTGCCTCGCAGAGTTCACGGATGACGACCTCACAGCCGATCAGGAGGATGCGCATGACGCCGCTGCCCTCACCAGTGCCTGGACGAACGCGGGACTCGTCCCGCAACAGCCGCCGACAAATGACGCCCCGGCCTCCACGAGTGCCGGAAGGTAGCTCGCGAACACGCCGGGGCTCATCGTGTAAACCGCCCGGCCGTCCTCGAGCGTCGGCATCCCCGCGTTGGGCTTGATCCAGACGGGCAGGCCCGACGCGTCCTTGAGGCGACGGCAGATCGACGGGAAGTGTTCCGGCCCCGCTCCGCAGTTGGCACCGACCGCGTCAACGCCTGCCTCGGCCATGGCGCGGGCCACCGCCTCCGGGTTCTGGCCCATCATCGTCCGGTCCTTCTTCTTGCCGCTGTCGAACGCGAACGAGACGACGATCGGCAAGCCGGTGGGTTGCGCCGCCTGCACGGCCAGCCGGGCCTCCTCGACATCGCTGAAGGTTTCAAACAAGAGCGCGTCGGCTCCTCCCGCGGCCAGCGCCTCGGCCTGACGACGGAATGCCTCGGTCACGGTCTGGGCCTCGATCTCGCCGGCGGCCAGCACCTTGCCGGTCGGCCCCATCGAACCGAAGACGCGGGCACGATCCCCGGCGGCCTCTTTGGAAAGCGCCGCGCCCCGGCGGTTGATCTCGAATGCCTGCTCGACGTCGGCATGTCCCGCGAGCGCAACCGAGTTGCCCCGGAACGTGTTGGTCAGGATGACCTGGCTGCCTGCCTCGACGTAGGAAGAAGCGACAGACAGGACGGCCTCCGGCCGCGACAGGTTCCAGAGGTCCGGCGACTGCCCCAGCGGCAGCGAGCGCTTCTGAAACTCGGTCCCCCAGGCCCCGTCCGTGATGACCAGTCCTTTACCCAGAAGTGATTCAAGCCGGCTCAAGGGTTTGTTCCTTTCAAGGAATGCTCAATTTCCTCGAGGTCATGGATCGCCTCGGGGGCGAAATCGGCGCCATTGGGCCAGACGACGGTGCCGCAGACCGGATCGAGTTCCATTCGCGC
>JBMFUH010000623.1:0-4632 GCA_049966735.1 Isosphaeraceae bacterium | reverse complement strand
GGGCACCTTCTCCCAATGGAAGAAGGTATGATCGTGGTCGCTTACCCGGACGGCTGCGTGGCATGCGAGGGGAAAACACTCTCGAAGCGTGGGGAGCGGAGGGGTGAATACCCGTGCAACGGTCGCCTCGCCCAGCAGCGTCGTGGTCGCGCGTGGTCATCATCCCGACCCTCCAATCCCACTCACGGCCTCAAGGTTCTGGTTGGTAATGTCGTCCTGCGCGGCGTTGAAAAGATCGTAAGACGAGGGATACAACGGGTTCTCGGACGGGCCCCAGGCGATGCCTGGGAAGCTATAGGTCGCGCCCACGTTGATGAAGTCGACGAGCGGCCCTGTCCCCGCCCAGCCGAACGGCATGGCCACGTTCTCGTTGGCGATCAGGTAGGCCGATATCTGGTCGGCGTTCGTAAAGGCGGTGATGTACGCGTCGGGGTAGATCATCACCCCCGGCACTCCGTCTTGCCCCGCGGAAAGGATCAGCGGCTTGGTGTAGAAGGCGCGGCGGAGGGCCCCCGCCCGGTCCCAGTCCAGGCCGTAGACGCCCGAATAGACGGACCCGCTCGGCGCCACGAACGGCTCGGTCAGGCGGTGAAAGTAGGTGCCGAACATCTGCGCCGCCGCGCTGACTCCGGGGGGAACCGCGATCGCCGGCGTGATCGAGAACGGTGCTGCCGCGTTCGCGGCCAGTCCCCCTGCGCCGGTCGTCGAGAACCAGCCCGGCGCGACGAGCTGCTGATTGGGGTCCAGCGGGTCCTGCTCGCGCTGATCGAACACGTTCTGATACAGGAAGTTGACTGGTCCGTTGTTCGGATCTCCGCGCAACGCGTAGGGAGGGGTCAGTATCCAGGACGAACCACTCTGGGAAACGAACGCCTGCCCGCGCTGGATGTCGGAATGATAGAGGATGGGCCAGCGGAAGAACTGGAGCGGCTGGCCCCAGGCGTCCACGAACTCGGGCAGGCCGTCGCCGTCGGTGTCGCGGACCTCGCGGTCGCTGAAGTCGTCCGGGTTGAAGACCGAGCCGAGCGGCCCCACCCCGCCGACCAGGAGGGCGTAGAGCATCTCCGATCGCGCGGTGATGTGCTTGTGGTTCAGAAGGTTGCTGATGATCGTCGCCGCGTTCCCCCCGCTGATCCCCTCGGCCCAGTCGTCGACCAGGCCGTTGCCGTCGTTGTCGATCATGTCGTAGCCGATGGGGGCGTAGCCCATGTACCTGTAGAGCCCGGCCGCCGCCGCATAGGACGCGCCCATGATCCCGCTGCCGATGTACCCCAGTTCGGTGTGCGTGGAGACCAGGTAACCCGTGGTTGGGTCGACGTGGCTGTCCCCGAGGCCCTCGGTCCACTGGCCTGTCGCGTTGCGCGGCCCCTGAACCATGTGGCCCATGGGCAGGATATAGTTCCCCAGCGTCACCAGCGGATTTCCGGGGTAGGGCAGCCCCGTGAAATTGATCGGGTAACCGCTGAACGAGCTCGGGTTGCTCAGGAACGCCGGATTGAGGAAGAAGACATCGGGCATCTCGGCCTTCATGTAGTCGAAGTTGGCGATCACCTGCGCGCGCTGGGTCTGCTTGCAGGCGGGGTTGGGCAGCTTGCTCGTCGGCAGGATCGCGCTGGGCAACATCAGCGGCCCGTTGTCATTCGGATCGGTCCCGCCGGGATAGATTCCCGCCAGGTACCCATGTGCGTAGTTGGGCGTCGGGAGGCTTTGCATCAAGGCGTTGAGGCGGTCGTTCAGGCCGGTCTCCAGCTTGGTGATCAGCGCCTGGGTAGCTCGGTCCTGGGCTCGCCTCACCCCGTCCATGGCGGCGACGAGGATCAGGGACACGATGATCCCGATGATCGCGATCACGACCAGCAGCTCGACGAGCGTGAAGCCACGACGCGAGAGACGTGCCGGACAGGAACTGGCCCCCCCCCCACTACCCCCCCTTGGCAAGGGGGAGAAACGAAATGACCTCGCACGATTCAGGGAGGGCGAGCCTCCTGGCGAGCCGGTCCAGAATACAGCTCGGCGGGAGCCTCGCTCTCCCAGAATCACGGAAGACCGTTTAGGTCTTCCCCCGCGCCAGGGGAGGAGAAGCGAAACCCGCGTTATTGTCCTTCGCTTCTGACCCATGATCTCCAATCCCACTTATGTGTTCGGTTCGGGAGGATGGGCGTTCCCACCGAGTTTCGACCCCCGGCCACAGGATTGGTGGGCAGTGCCCACCCTCCGAGAACGATCATTCCAGTCTGCCGTTATGGAAATTCGTGACGTTGTCTCGCTCCCGGGTGCGGATCGAGGTATCCGAAGTGTTGATCACGTGCGTCGGGTCCAGCGGCAGCTCTTCGGACGTACTCTGGGACAGATACTGTCCCCCGATACCGTATTGACCATCAATTCCCGACGAGATGATCTGGAATGTCTGAGGATTCAAGAATGTCGGCACACCCGTGCCGGTGATCGAGAGCGAGCTGGTGTAGGGGTTGGGGGCGGACGACAGGCACACGCCGCCCGACACGGGAAATCCCACCATGAACTGGAGACCGATCGGGCTGACGCCGTAGGCGTCGGCCTCGGTCAGGAAATTGACGTCGTTCGGGTCGTAATTGTTGCTGCCGTAGGCACTGAAATAGGCGTAGAAATTGATCGCGCCGCTGGCCAGCGTATTGCCGGTCGTGTCGAAATAGCCGGGAATGCCGGAGAGCATTCCCGTCACGTTCGCGTAGGGCGACGACGAGTCAATCGCCAGCCGGTTGTTGGCGAACTCGAAGAACGGCGCATAGCGGTTGCCGCTGTAACCGACATTGCCGATGACGCTGTTGGTGAAGGGGTTGGTCGGGTCCTTGCCGAAGCCCGTCATGCCGAAGCCGGTTGCGGTCTGCTGGGGAATGCCGCCCAGGAAGAAGACCAGGCACTCGTGGCCCTGCAAGACGTAGCGCTCGGGGTGGCCGTTCACAACCGCGTTGCCGTTGCCGTTGAAGTCGTACCATTTCCCGGTCGGGGTACCCAGGTTGAACTGAACCCGCGGGAAAAACTTCCTCATGGCGGCCAGCGACCTCTGCCCGAGTTGAGCCCAGGTGATGTCGCCGGGGTTGATCGCGCCAGTCAACCCCACTGAGTCGGGCGATAGATTGCCGTCCTCGGAAAGATAGATCCGGCTGGGCGGATAGTCGCCGTACTTGGTCTTGAAATCGGCCAGGGCCTGGGCGAGCTGGTTTTCCTCGGCGCCGATGGCCGCGTTCTTGGCGGTTCGCATCGCGCCGCTGATCGCCGGCAGCAAGAGGGCGATCAGGATGGCGAGGATGACCATGACGACGAGGAGCTCCACCAGCGTGAAGCCGCGTTCGCCTCCGGCTCGCGAGTGGCGAGTGGCGAGTGGCGAGTGGCGAGTGGCCAGAGCCGGCTCGCCAGAGTCGGGCGCCGACGACGGGGTCGTCTTCGGTTGAGGTATGCTGAGCTGCCGCACGTTCAAGACTCCAGGTATTGGTCGACGAAACTCCTGCCTGCCACGGAGATGAGAGGGCCGGTCGCCTTCTCACTCCGTCCGCCGCTCATCACTCGTCCTCGTCCCCAGGGCATTGCCCCGGGCTGATTTGTTCCGCCGCTTCCGGGCGACTTCGTACTTCACTCGCCACTGTTCACTGCCCACTGCCCATTACCCCGACAGCTTGGTGATCAGGGTGATCAGGGGGAGGAAGAGGGCGATGACGATGAAGCCGATGATGCCGCCCAAGACGACGATCATGATCGGCTCGAGCAGACTGACCAGCGACTCCACCGCGGTCTCCACTTCCTCGTCGTAGTTGTCGGCGATCTTGTTGAGCATGGTGTCCAGCTCGCCGGTTTCCTCGCCGACGTCGATCATGTTGACCACGATGTCGTCGACGATCCGCGCCTCGCGGAGAGGCTGGGCGATCGTCTCGCCCTCGCGGATGCTCTCGTAAATCCGCGTGAACGCCCGTTCGAAGACCATGTTGCCGGCCGTCTCCTTGACGATGTTCAGCGACTCGAGAATCGGCACGCCGGACTGCACCAGCGTTCCCAAGGTCCGCATCGTCCGGGCGACCGTCGACTTCTCGACGATCGTCCCCATGACCGGAATCATCAGCAAGATCCGGTCCAGGACGTACGCTCCCGTCTTGTTGCGGTAGAGCAGCTTGATGAAGATCCAGATGAAGAGAGGCGTCAAGAAGACGATGTAGAAATACTTGATCAGGAAGTGGCTGGCCTCGATCAGGAAGATCGTCATCTTGGGCAAGGGAACGCCGAAATCCTTGAAGATCGACTCGAACTTGGGAATGATGAAATAGAGAATGAATCCGACGATCGTGCAGGCGACCAGGATGACCACGATCGGGTAGACCATGGCCGACTTGATCCGCCGCTTCAAGCTTTGGGCCTTTTCCTTGAAGTCGGCCAGGCGCTGGAGAATCGCCTCGAGCGCGCCACCGGCCTCACCGGCCTTGATCATGTTGCAGTAGAGCCGGTCAAACGCCTTGGGGTGCTTGGCGAACGCCTCCGAGAGCGTCTGGCCGCTCTCGATGTCCTCGACCACGTCCTGGAGCGAGTTCTTGAGCACGCCCGGCCGGCACTGGCCCTCGAGAATCTTCAGGCTGCGGAGAATCGGCAGACCGGCGTCTTGCAGGG
>JBMFUH010000622.1:0-4634 GCA_049966735.1 Isosphaeraceae bacterium | reverse complement strand
GGCGGCGAGAACGCAATCCAATCCCTCGACCGGATCTGCCGCGGCCTCCGCCGCCAGCCGGAGCGTCAGGCTCGCGCCCAGCGAGAAGCCGGCAACCACGAGAGGCGAGCCAGGGACGCGCCGGGCCAGCCATTCGATCACCCTGCGGACGTCGCCGCTGCGGCCCGCGTGGTAGATTCCCCGGGCCAGGCCGAAACCCCGGCCAGCGCCCCGGAGATTCATCCTGACCACACGGACGCCCATTCGCACGAGCCGCCGGCCGAAGCGCACGACGTAGGCTGCATTGGCGCATCCCGCCAGCCCATGAATGAGCACCGCGCCCGGATCGCCCTCGGTCCACCGCTCGGGAATCGATTCCAGAACAAGGAGCCGGTCGCCATCCTCAAGCTCGATCACGTGCCCCGTCGCAATCAACCGCCTTCCGCCGTTGACCAGATACCGGCCGACGACCGTCTGTGCATGGCCGCTCCGGAGCCAAGGGTGCGGCTCGAAGGCGGGGACAAGGGCACCAGGGAGGAGTGGGCTGGTCGTCATCCGCTGGGAGTTCATCGTCAAGACATCGACTCGGTGCTCGACTGCAATCAAACCGTTCACGAGGCTGATTCTATCAACGACCCGATCCGTTTGAGAACCGGGGAGCAGACGAGTCTGGCCGGACCGCACGAATCCGGTCGCGGTTCAAGCGGGGAGTGACGCGGGAGGGGATCTCGCAAAGCCTGCAAAGGTCCCATTCAGAGTCGCCCAGAACGGCTACAGGTTGATGCACTCCTTGTCGGCGTTTCCAGCCCTCAACGTCGCCACAATCGCCTGTCCCGGCACAGGCCGCGAAACTTACTCGGCCGACACAGGCCCGACTGGCGGAAAAAGCTGCCTCTTGCCAGTTGTTGAATTTCACAGGGCAAGATTGTGACTTTCTGTGATCTCGTCAAAGTTTTATCCCGAATTTTTGGGACATCCTCTCGATGCCGGCCTCGGGTCGACACGTGGACCTTGCCCGATCGACCCGGAGAACGACATTGAGATGGCATGCTTGCACGTAGGGCGAGCATGCCCCACAGTCTCCGCGGCGGCGGGGCTCTCCATGCTCACGTGGGCGTGAGCATGCTGCCGAAGGGGAATCGCAACGGGGACATTGCTTATTCACCATCGCGAGGTGGGCAATCCAGGGAAACACTTGACCACTGGAGGGCGGCACGTCGGTCCCCCCGAGGCAGAAAACGAACACCAGAAAACCACCCGGAGATGCCATTCCACGATGGAGAATAAGAACGTCTCCTTTGGCGTTTCCACGAGAAATCTACCAGCGTCCCCCTTGGCGATCTCCTCAGCGGGCGTGTTGGGCCATCGTCTTCATTTTTCGCTGACAACAGTGACCCGGAACAGCTTCTCATCGGCCAAACCCGCGACGCGCCTGGCCTCGGAGATCTGGTGCTCGTGATCGAGGTTGAGGATCGATGAGACCAGTTCTGGGTTCACGGTGAATTGAAAGCGCCGGCAGTGCTTGCCATCGACCACGATCGTATGGAGCTGGTCTGCCGGGACGACCTTATGCTGGAGCGTCAGCTTGCCGATGCTGGCGCCGGTCGCGGCGTGCAGACCGTCGAGCATGCAGGTGTACTGGACGGCTTCGGGACAGTAATGGACGACGACCAGGTCCTTGGTCGACCGCGGCAAACCGCTCTCCTTGAGGGCCCGCTCGCCCACCCGATAACCGATCACGGCCCACGGTCCCAGATGGCCGTGATAGTCGAGAACCCGGCTGAGGCAAGTTTCCACGTCCCGGGCACTTGGAGTGTCTTGTGCCTTGCCGATCGACAGAGAAAAAAGGCTGCCGGAGGCGAGGAGGCACATCAAAGATCGTCGCGTCATGATCAAAGGCTCCTTGAAAAATGAGTCAAGGCATTCTCGTTGCAGGGTTCAGAAGGCATTGGCGCTGAGGACTTCACCGCCGTTTCGACTTGCCAGCGCCCTCCAGCTCATCAGGTTCACCGAGTCCTTGACGAAGGCGACATGGCCATCGCAAAAGAGCACGTTGACTCCGCCGGGGTGATTGCTCCGGGCCGCTTTCCAGGCTGGTCGTAACGGATTCTGCGGTCCCATGCAATCGTAGAGCTTCGAGTTCGGGGTGTAATAGTGGTTGTAGAGGGTGCTGCGCAATCCTCCCTCCCACCAGCCTACCCCCTTATCCAGCTCCCAGCCCACCGGTGCAGCGCAGCCGGCGGTGTCGGGTATGGTGTTGGCATCTTGCGCCAGGGCTCGCCGCACATCTGATGGCATGCTCGTCGAGGTCGCCGGTCCGGTGATTCCGTAAAGCTGTTCGGAACCTGCCACGGTGTTGCTCGATCCATCCGTGATGGTTGCCACCGACTGCGGCGGTCCCAGGATAAACACCCCGTTGGAGAGGGTCGGATCGCCGGGGCCGTTTGGCCCGGTCAGGCCATCCCCCGTGCAGAAGACGTAGTCGGTCGGGCCGGAGGACGGGTCGGGCGGAGACGCGGCATCGCTCGGACAAACAAACACGCTGATGTTGATCGACACCGCCGTGGTGTTCGCAAGGAAGATCGAAAACGGCGGTGCACCGTAGCCGGGAAATCCAGGGGCCGTGCGGACAGGGAAGTTGAAGTTGATGGCGTTATAGAGTGACGTTTGTTCCATGTAGGCCGACATCTGGGCCAGAATTGACCAGGCGTAATGGTCCGGAAACGAGATCAGCGGGGCATTTGTTCCCGGCACGATGTAGCCCACGGGAAACGTGCCCAGAGCCGCCTGATAGTTCTGCATCGCCAGTCCGAGTTGCTTCAGGTTGTTTGTGCACTGGATCCGTCGAGCCGCCTCCCGCGCGGATTGAACGGCCGGAAGCAGCAACGCAATCAGCACCGCGATGATGGCAATCACAACCAGGAGTTCAATCAAGGTAAACCCACGTCGATTCTTCATGCCATTTCCTTGTTTCACAGGCAGAGGTCCATGTTGAGGGAGCTTTCAGTATTACCAATCTAATCTTCGTAATACCGGCTCGCCAGGGGTGACTCTCCTGGACCGCTCGAATGGAAGTGGAAGCAAGGGAGCCTCGGATGGGGAGGGGGGAGAATGGACCACGGATGGAAATCCGGTCCGGGGCGGACGGTCCGCTCAGCGGACCCAACTCAGCTTTACAACACTGCGGAGCGTGGTTGAGGAGTCGCCGGTCCTTTGCCGATAAAGGATTGGTGCACGTTTCCCCTTGGCTTGGCGCGGCATTGCAGGGCGGCATGAAGAGGGTCAACTCCCCTTTTTCCACCGGGCACATGCATGGCTGAGTGCCTGTCTGGCGCGGTTTTTGCTATCAACCAGAAGCGTGTCAGGCTACCATGAAGGAATCATTTGTCTCGACCTGACGCTGGCTCGAAACTCACGCGTAGAGAGATCAACATACAATGGCAGACATCGTGATCATCAACCCCCGGTTCGAGGTATCCTACTGGGGAATGGAACACGCCTTGCCATTCATCGGCAAGTCAGGAAACCTACCGGTGGCGAGCCTGCCGCTGCTGGCCGCGCTCACGCCGCGCGAGCACACCGTGACGCTCATGGACGAGAACGTGGAGCCGATTGACTGGGAGCGCTGCGCCCGGGCCGACATCGTCGGCGTGACCGGCATGAGCGTGCAGCGGTACCGGATGACCGAGGTCCTCACGGAGCTGAAGAAGCGCGGCTGCTTCGTCGTGGTCGGGGGACCGTGGATCACGGTCCAGGAAGACTACTTCGAGGGCGTGGCCGACGTCATCTTCATCGGCGAGGCCGAAGAAACATGGCCGCGGTTCCTCCGGGAGTGGTCTCAGGGCACGCATCAATACCGCTACGAGCAGCATGAGAAGTCTGACATGACCGCGGTCCCCACGCCGCGATTCGATCTTTTGAAGATGAATCGCTACGCCTTCGGCAGCCTCCAGTTCTCTCGGGGCTGTCCGTTTCAGTGCGAGTTCTGCGACATCATCGTGACGTTCGGCCGCCGGCCGCGGATCAAGACCAGCGCCCAGGTGCTGGCCGAGCTCGAGGCGATCAGGCGCACAGGGCTGCGCATCGTCTTCATCGTCGACGACAACCTGATCGGCAACAAGAAGGCGATCAAGGCCGTGCTCCGCGATGTGATCGCCTGGCAGAAGAAGCAGGGGTATCCGCTGACGTTCTTCACCGAGGCCTCAATCGACCTGGCCGACGACGCGGAACTGCTCGATCTGATGGTGGAAGCGAACTTCATCGCCGCCTTCATCGGCATCGAGAGCCCTAGCGAGGAATCGCTGCGGCAGACCAAAAAATTCCAGAACTTGCGCGAGGGGGGCACGCTGCTGGAGAAGGTCAGGCGCGTCCAGAACGTGGGGATCGAGGTCTGGTGCGGCATGATCCTGGGATTCGATAGCGACGACTCGACGATCTTCGACCGCCAGATCGACTTCATCCGCCAGAGCAATATCGCGTTCTCGATGACCGGGATGCTCAGCGCGATTCCCAAGACGCCGCTCCACGCCCGGCTCGCGACCGAGGGTCGGCTCGACCTGGCCGATCGCGCCGAGTTCGGCACCAACGTGATCCCGCTCCACATGAGCCGGGAAGAACTGCTCGAGGGCTACCTGCGCGTCTTGCACGAACTCTAC
>JBMFUH010000621.1:0-4638 GCA_049966735.1 Isosphaeraceae bacterium | reverse complement strand
GGACGCCTTGAAGGCCAGCACTGTCGGGACAGACTGACCAATCGCGAGTGCACGCTTTGCGATCTGGGGCCGAACCTCTTGGAGGCGTACCAGGTTCGCCTGGCACACAATCGGTGTCGCCCTGGAGTTCAGCGACGGCCGCCTGTCTTCAGGCTCCGGCCCGGCCTCAGCCGCTTACTTCCTCGCCGTTGGCCGCATCGGGGGCCGGGATCGATTTCGGGGCGAAGCCGAGGATGACGCGGCAGGGGGCGTTTTCCAGCACGTAGCGCGTATTGGACGCGAACGCCGACGTGTCGCCCCGGCGATAGACCTCGCGCAGGCTCATGAAGATGGCGTCATACCGCCCCTCGATGGCCTCGGCGACGATCTCCTGACCAACGTGGCCCCGCACGACGCGGTACGTGACCGCGCGGCCGAGTTCGCGGGCTCGTTCCACGCCCCGCATGATCACGTTGCCGGCCTCGGCGGTCGGGTCGGCGGGACCTTCTCCCTCGGCATCGTCCTCGGCGACGTCGATCAGCGTGACCTGGACAGCCGGATCGAGGAAGCTCATCACCGTGTCCAGAAAATCGGCCGAGAGGGGACTACCGTCATAAGCCAGGAGCAGCTTGCCAACGCCATGCCAGCTCTTGCGCAAGTCGGCCAGAAGCCGGGCCGAATCGGCCGCCGCCGCGCCGGGCTTGGGAATCTGGCTGCCGCCGGCAATGTCCAGCCGCACGTCGCGGTCCTTGCCCAGCACGCGGATCGATAGCGGCTCCGGAGTCGCCCCACAGACGTTCAACCAGTAGAGCGCCACCGCGTCGAGCTGATCCTCGGGGCGAAACTTGTTCGAGGGCCCCATGATGAGCTCCTGGGCGCCGATGGTCTTGGCCGTCTGTGCCAGGGCGAAGAACGGCTCGTTGGTCGGCACGATCAAAGGGCGGACGGGCTTGCCCGCGAGTTCGGCCAGGTTGACCACGGCCGTCAGCAGATGTCGGTCTTCGTCCGTGATCGTGGGCTGGTAGTCGGCGCTGCCGGGAGGCAAGACCGAGGCCGTCATCACCACGACGTCGGTGGTCTCCGGGTCGGTCTCGTTCAGGCATTTCTCGAGCATTCCCAGGTTGTAGGGTGATCGAATGGCGACCAGCTTGCGGTACGGCTTGGTCAGGCTCAAGCTCTGAGCAGTGATCCGCTCGGAAAACGCCTGGTTGAACTGCTCCAGATGCTCGTGATGCTCGGGCGCCCCCAGCCGCTTGTGGTGGGCCCGCTCGCTGAACAAGAAGATGCAGAAGAGGAAAGCGGTGAACAACGAGCCTGTGATCGTTGCCACTTCCTTCGTCGCGAGATTGGCCAGGGCAACGCCCGCGAGCACCAGGAAGATGAGTGTGATGCCCAGCGGAACATCGAACTTGCCCAATCGAAAGTTGAACGGCACCTCGAACTCGCGAGGCCCTGGCTCCTTGAACCGCAAGACCAGCATCGCCAGCGCCTTGAAGACGAAGCTCCAGACCACGCCGAAGGCGTACGCTTCGCCCAGGGTCAGCACGTTGCCCCGGCTGGCGATGATCGTGAAGATTTGCAGGCCGGCCACGGTGTTGATCAGTCGGTAAGTCGTCCCATACCTGGGGTGGGGCTTGAGGAACCAGTCGGGAAGGATGCCGTCCTCGGAGACCCGATTGAGCACGCCGTTGGACCCGACGATCGCCGTGTTCACCGCGCCGGAGAGGATCAAGAAGCCGACGAAGACGACCACGGCGTTGAGCCCCAGCCTGGCCCAGAGCGGCCCGATGACGTTCATCGCCAGTCCGCCGATCAGGTTGCCGCTGTACTTGGTCACGCGCACGTCGTCGGGGATCAGCATCACGGCCAGGAAGCTGATCAGGGAAGTCAAGAGCATGCTGTACACGAAGACCACGAACGCCGCGCGCTTGAAGTTCTTGAGCTTGGGACTTTCCACCTCCCGGTACACCTGGGCCAACGTTTCCTCACCGCTCATCGCCAGGATCGAATGCCCGAACGCGATCAAGAGGCCAACCATCCCCAGCAGACTGAACCAGCTTCCGCTCATGGGGGCCGAGCGGAGCGACTCGCCAACGCGCGTGTGCTCCAGGAAACCAAGCGGGTCGACCTGCTTGCCCAGAGGGTCAAGCATCGGCTGGTGGGTGACCGGGTCGACCTTGCGATCGAAGTTGGGCGTCAGGGGAGGCGCTTTGAGCTTTTCGGGATGAACCGCGAGCGTGGCGCCACACCAGATGATGATCACGATGCCCATCACGGTCGTCGCGCCCATGATCCGCATCGCCTGGTCGCTCGATTCGTGGATGCCCTTGAGGTTGACCCTCCAGAAATAGACCGTGATCGCCACCGCGATGAACGCCGCCAGCAGGTTCTGGTTCGTGGCCAGCATGCTGTCCGGGCCGAGGTGAAAGAAATCGACCAGCCAGCCGATGATGTACTGGCCCGCCGATACACCGCTGGTCGGCCCGGTGAGGATGTAATCGAACAGCAGGGCCGAGACCGAAAGCTTGGCGAGCGTTCCTCCCATGGCCTCCTTGACCACGCGATAGACGCCGCCGCGGACGAACATCGCACAGCTCTCGATGTAGACGCTGCGCACCGCGTAACTGAAGAGCATCACCGCCAGGATGAACCAGGGCGCTGCCTTGCCGATCTGCGATTCGACGATGCCGCCGATGTAATACGCCGTGCTGGCCAGATCGCAGAGCACGATCGCGGCCGTCCGCCAGAACGAGATGAACGTGAACATCACGCTGGTGACGACAAGAACCTGGCTGGTCGTCGGACCACGCCGGCGTGGCCGCTCGGTACTGCTCGCTCCAGATGTCATGGCGCAAAGGGGGCTAAAGTGGGAGTCAACGTGCGCGGCTGGCGATCAGCCGACCAGAGCAGCCGGGCAGCTCAAGTCAGGGCGTCCACGAGGACCGAACGACAAGGCTCGGCTTTCCGACACACAAAGTAGATGATTACACGGCCTTAACTTCGCAGCGTCAAGAGGATCGAACGTCCGACCGGGCTCGCTTTTCCCCGCGCGATCGCTCGCGGGAGGCAATGAGCCAGCCCGCGCAAACCATTGAGCCAAACCCGACAAGATCGAGCAGAGCAAAGTCAAGAGGGACTGCCAAGGTACAATCGAGCAAGGAAGCGGGGATCGGTCGGACGACCCAATCCGGCAGCCAGCCGTGCAATTTCGACGCTACCGACAAAAGTCCCGAGTGGGAGTCTAGATCAAAGAGGGAAACTGCGAGATCTCCATCGGAACTCCTTAATTCAAAGGGGCTTATGGAGTTGAAGGAGCCGATTTACCCATTGGTCTCGCCCGATGAATGTGCACGGGTGTTCAATTTTGTCGGTGGCGTCAATTTCACTATTGTGGGGGTCCAAGGGCCTGCTGCCATGCAGATGAAAACCGCCAAAGACATGGCAAGACCCACGAGCATGGCGCCGTGGAGGGCCCGCGACAGCCGCCGCCGCCGCACCCAGGTCCAGTACACGGTGAGGTTGAGCAGAGCGAAAAGTATCGTGATCGGATGCAGGACAACAATCACCCAGGCTCCCTGAAACAGGGCAAGATTGAACGCCGCCAGCACAACCAGCCGCATCAGCTCACGGGTCGACATGGGTGCTTTCCAGATCATCGTGTTCCACTCCCGGCGCGCTGCCGATCGCCTTCGCGAACGTGTTTCCGGAGGCTCGCTCAGATCGTCGAACTGGAAAGGGAGATTCCTTCCATCGATTTCCCGTTATCCGTTCCGCTGGTCAGCCGGCGCGAGACCTCGGCGGCCACCGCATCGGTGAAGCTCTCCGTTGATTCACTTCCGCCCAGGTCGCGCGTGCGCACGCCCTCGCGGAGCAGGTCGAGCATCGCCCCTTTGACTGACCTGCTCACCACGATCTCGCCAAGCTGGTAGAGCAGGAGCGACAACGCCAGGAAAATGGCGGTGGGGTTGGCCAGATTCTTGCCCGCGATGTCCGGCGCGGTGCCGTGGGCCGCGTCGAAGAGGGCGACCTTGACCACCGACGCCGAGTCGAACGCCAGGTTGGCGCTGGCGCCGATGCCCAGCGAGCCGGCCAGGCCGCAGGCCATGTCCGAGAGGAAATCGCCATACTCGTTGAGCACCAGGACAATCTGAAACCTCTCAGGTGTCATGATGATCTTGCCCAGCAAGGCGTCGAAGAGCTCGCTGGCGTGGGTGACCTCGGGGAATTGCCGGGCCACCTCCGTCGCCACCCGCTCGAAGAGTCCGTCGGTCGCCTTCTGGATCGTGTACTTCGACGAGCTGGTGACCCGCTTGCCGGTCTTCCGCGCCAGGTTGAAGGCATAACGCGCTGCCTCCATCACGGGCTGGCGCTCGACGATCCGCAGGCTGACCGCTCCATCGTCACCGATCATCCGACCCGGGTCGTCGTACGTTCCCCCGGTGGCAATCCGCACGATGTCGAGGTCAAGCTCGCGCCGGAAGTTGGTGGGGACGCCTGGTATGGTGTAGACTGGCCGGTGAATGACCAACAGGTCCAGCCGTCGGCGGAGAATGGCGTTGGGGCTTTCCTCGGCGGTGGTGGTCGGGTACTTGAGTGCCACGCCGGTCGCCGAGACCGTCTCGACGGCTTCGTCGTAGATCGTTTTTGCCTTGGCTCTTC
>JBMFUH010000620.1:0-4640 GCA_049966735.1 Isosphaeraceae bacterium | reverse complement strand
TTGATCATGCGCTGGGCTGGCCATTTGCCCGAATCCAGGCGAATCAACGAACTCGTCGAGCTGCTCGACATCTTCCCGACCGTTTGCCAATTGTTGGGTGTTCCGCGGCCCTCCGCGCTCCAGGGGATCAACCTGGTCCCGCTCATGGAAGGAAAGACGGGAGCGCGCGGACGCGACGTCGTCTTCAGCGAGTATCCCGAGAACGAGGAGGCGATGGTCCGGTCGGATCGGTTCAAGCTGATCGTCGGCTCGGGACGCCGCAAGCGCAGGGACCACCTCGAGACGGGGCGTCCTCCAACCGGTCCCTACGAGCGGCTGTTTGATGAGGTCCGTGATCCGGATGAGACGACCGACCTGAGCGCCGACCCCGCGCTGGCGGCGCTCCGGACCCAGCTCGAGGAGACGATGTACCGGCGGCTGGTCGACTCCTGGGCCAGCCCCGAACCGATCCCGCAAGGCCTGACGCACCTGGAAGCCATTCACTGGTGCCTGGCCCCGCGCGACTGACACCGCCCTCGCCGGAACGAAGTGGAAAAGCGTCTCACAGAGTCAATCCTGCTCCGCCGTACCGTAGGACGGACATTCTTGTCCGTCCCGGTCGGACAAGAATGTCCGTCCTACCGCATTATTCTCTCATCTTGTCCGTTCCAGTCGGACAGGAATGTCCGACCTACCGCGAAACCTTCCGTGGTTCAGGTCCAGGGGCGAAGTATCGCCCCTGGCTGTGGACCGCGGCCCCGTCGGAGCCGACGAAAACATCCCCGACGTTTAGACCGCCTTGCCCATCAGGCAATTCAAGATCATCATCTCGAGCTGCTCGTACTGCCGCTTCGAGCGGAACTCCTCAACCTTGGCCGTATCGACCGAGCGGACGACGTCGAGCAGGCGGAGGAACATGGTCTTGGAATGCGAGAGGTGGTACATCGACTCCTCGAAGACCGTGGTCCGCATGGCCTTGACGTCCAGGCCCACGCATTCGCCGTTCCGGCCGTAGCCGTTCTTCTCAAGGGTCCAGACCGTGTTGAACGCCCTGCGCAGGTCGACCGAGCCAAACGCCTTGTCCTGGTCATACTTGAGGCCGTTCTGATCGTTCAGGTGCACGCTCCAGAGCTTGCCGTGATAAAGGGCGAAGGCCATGTCGTCGGCCGGGTCGAGGCCGGCCAGGATCGAGTGGGCGCTCTCGATCAAGACGCCCGAGCGCGCGGGGTCGACCGTCTTGTAGGTGATGGCCATCATGTGGCCGACGGTGGGCAGGTAGGCCTGGTCCATCGGCTCATTGGGCTTGGCCTCGCCGAGGACGCGGATGTCCTTGTCGTGCTCGAGGATGGCGTTCCAGGCGTCGACGATCCGGGCGATGCCCGTCTTGGCGTCCTTGGCCTCGCGGATGTAGGTTCCCTCGCGGGCCAGCCAGAGCACGTAGTTCTTGCAGCCGATTTCCCGGGCGATATCCGCGCACCGCTTGGCCCGGTCGATCGCGTACTGCCGCTCGGCGGGGTTGTTCGAGGTGAACGCTCCGTCGATGGTGCGGGGATCTTCCCAGAGCCGGGGAGCGACGATCTCGACGAAGAGCCCTTCGCCGTCGAGGATCTTCTTGACGTCCTTCACGCCCTTGAGCGTGCTGGGCCAGTCCAGGTTTGCCGGGACGATATCGTCATCGTGGAATTGCACGGCATCGAAGCCCAGCTCCTTGTAGGCCTTGAGCTTGCGAGCGTATTCCATCTCCTGGCGCACGGGCGGGCCGAAGGGGTCGGCGCCCGTGCTGATGTTCCAGGGGCCGAACGAGAAACGGTAGGTGGTCTGGCTGCTTGTCGATGTCATCGCGGATCGATCTCCCTCATCGCACCATCTTGGGGCAACAACTCGCCGCGAAGGCGAGGCCCGAGCCTTTACCCACTCTTAACCGAGGAAGCCCGGGTACTCAATGACCCTCTGGATCTCTTCTGTCAGGAATCGCTCTGCCGACTGGCGCGCCGCCGACAGCCCAGCCGGCGTCTGAAGATGATCCAGGAGTTCACGGACCATCGCCGGCGGCAAGAAAGCAGCCCCGTCGGACAACTTCCGCAAAATGGTCGTTCCATATCGTAAACTCAAGATGGATAGGTTGTTTTTTGGCAATTCGGCGCATGCACGCGCGGTGGTCCGTTGCCTGGCCGGAGCGGTGTACCGGCTTCGATGCCGCCGGGGGTACTGATCCACCCCGAGAACCATCTGTGCTTTGTGTACAAATATTCAACAGGGAGGGCGAGCCTCCTGGCGAGCCAGAATGAACGCGGGCTCAGCCGGAGCTTCGCCCTCCCGCGATGGCCGCAGCGCGGCCGCGCGAAGAATGGTTCCAATCCGATCTGAAGTTCACATTACTGGTGGCCGGGACGCGGAAATCGGCTTTCGGCCCTGCCGTCTCGAACAAGAAAAAGACAGAACGAACCCAATTCTTCGACCGCCCAGAATTAAGCGAACTCATTGCCCAGAAGGCGAATAACACGCCGAAATCATTCGGCGCTCCGGGGAAAACGAACCCAATTTCAGGCCGATTCGCCATCCGCCTCGTCGCGGCAAGAGAGCCCCGCGGGGCCGGATGGAATTCGGCGAACAAAGCCAACGACGGTCCGTCAAGGGGCTCCGGCTCCGGCTGGCTCCAGACTGGCGAGCCCAGGTGCACCGAGACGAGAACAGGCTGGGACAGTAGAATGGGTTTTGACGAGAAGAACGATCTTCATGAAGACGCGCGTTTTGCCAGCTTCGTGGTCCGGGGCGAAGCGTCGGCAGCCAGACGCACTCCCTGACTCCGGTTGCCGTTTTTCGGAGCGGTACCCCTTTACCTGA
Source organism: Isosphaeraceae bacterium (assembly GCA_049966735.1). Classification (GTDB taxonomy): domain Bacteria; phylum Planctomycetota; class Planctomycetia; order Isosphaerales; family Isosphaeraceae; genus Aquisphaera. Next base: position 1,817 of record JBMFUH010000620.1, on the reverse strand, counting down.
AACGGTCCAGACTGCACTCTATCATCTGGGTATCCACAACGAGTCCGGGACATGGCTTCAGAGCGCTGGTTTCATGCGCTTGTGGCACTTTACTGTCGTGATCCTCTTGGTCGGTCTCCTGCTGGCCATCGGCCGGGATGTGGTCGGCAGGATCGCGCTCATCGTCTTCATCACCGCCCTGGGCGAGGTCATCTTCGGCACGACGGCCGTCATGGCGCTCTTCCAGACCATCGGCGCGCTGGGCATGGCCCGGGGGTTCTTCGAGCATGGACAGGCCGTGGCCGCCACGACCCTTGTCTTGATCGGCGCGACCACGGTGATGTCGATCTGGCTATTCATCGGCGCCTGGCTCGTTCAGGCCGTTTTACCTTGACCGGGTTTTCCTGACGAGTCGATCCGACCCGGCGTCTCGTTTTCGTCCGTTTCTTTTCCAACGTTCCAGACAGGCAGGACTGATGGCCAGCTTGAATTACGTTCCGGAGACGTTTCCCCACGAGTGGCTTCCTGAGAAGGTCGAGCTGAAGACCTGGGAGCAGATCGAGCCGTGGTACCAGAAACTGCTGGCATTGCCGATCGCCTCGGCCGGCGATCTCGAGCGGTGGCTCAACGCGGCCGGAGAGCTGAACGCCGCAGTTGGTCAGGAGGGGGTGGAACGCTACGTGGCCATGACCTGCCAGACCGATGACCCGGACCGCGAGGCCGCCTACCTCAGCTTCGTCCGCGACATCGAGCCCAAGCTCAAGCCGGTTCAGAACGACGTGCGTAATCGCTACCTGGATTGTCCGTACCGGGCGGAGTTGCCGGCCGATCGCTACGCCGTCTTCAACCGCGCCCTGGAGAACCGCCGGACCCTGTTCCGGGAGGCCAACATCCCCCGCGAGACCCGACTGGCCGAGCTGGAGCAGCAGTATCAGAAGATGATGGGGGCCATGACGGTGACCTTTCAGGGGCAGGAGCGGACGCTGGCGCAGATGGCGCCGTTCCTGGAGCAGACCGACCGCGACGTCCGCCAGTCCGCGTTTGAACTCTCGGCCCAGCGGCGGCTTCAGGACAAGGACGCGCTCGACGGGCTGTTCGATCAGATGCTGACCCTCCGCATCGAGATCGCCCGCGAGGCCGGGTTTTCCAGCTATGTCGACTTTGCGTACCGGCAGCGCGAGCGGTTCGATTACGGCGTGGACGACGCCCGTGCGTTCCACTCGGCCGTCGAGCACGTGGTCGTTCCCCTGGCCCGGAAGATCCAGGACGAGCACCGCGCGGCGCTCGGGCTGTCGTCGCTCCGCCCCTATGATACGGCAGTCGACCCGCTAGGCCGGCCGCCCCTGGCTCCGTTCACCGACGTCGCCAAGCTGGCCGAGGGGACCGAGACGGTCTTTCGCGCGATCGATCCCGAGCTGGGCGCCCAGTTCGCGTTCCTCCGCGAGAGGGGGCTCTTGGACCTGGCCAACCGCAAGGGGAAGGCGCCCGGCGGCTATCAGACCACCTTCGAGGACCTGCGGCTGCCGTTCATCTTCATGAACGCGGTGGGGCTCGACAGCGACGTCCGCACCTTGCTGCACGAGGGGGGGCACGCCTTCCACACCCTGGCCGCCCGGGGCGAGCCCCTGGCCGCCTACCGCGAGAGCCCGCTGGAGTTTTGCGAGGTGGCGTCGATGACCATGGAGCTCTTCGGCGCGAGCTGCCTCGATCCCTTCTACAGCAAGGCCGAGGCCGACCGCTCCAACCGCAAGCTGCTCGAGGGGATCGTGCTGATCCTTCCCTGGATCGCCACCGTCGACGCCTTCCAGCACTGGGTCTACGACCACCCCGGCCACACC
>JBMFUH010000619.1:0-4640 GCA_049966735.1 Isosphaeraceae bacterium | reverse complement strand
AGACCGGCCGGGCACACCGTGGCCGAGGTCAAGCCTTGGCACGGCGTCCCCACGCTGCACATCAACGGCCAACCCAGAAGCGGGATCACCTGGGCCACGTACTCCCCGTCGGTCGAGGTCTTCCGCGACTTCACCCGCGCTGGCGTCGATCTGTTCACGTTCAGCGGCACTCCCACCGAGGCCGGGTACGGCCTTTCCCGAACGGTCTGGGTGGCTCCCGGCCGGTATGATTACTCGGAATTCGACCGGCGCATGCTGATGGTGCTGGAGGCGAACCCGCGCGCGTACATCTTCCCGCGCCTCTATCTGCACGCCCCGGCCTGGTGGAGCAAGGAGCATCCCGACGACGTGGTGCTCGAGGACCGGGGCGATGGCCACCCAGTGCCGCTGGTGCATGCCGGCGGCAAGCCAGCGCCAAGCTGGGCCTCCGAGGCCTGGCGTCGCGATACGGTCGAGGGACTGCGGCGGCTCATCAAGCACATCGAGGCGTCGCCCTACGCCGACCGCGTGATCGGGTATCACCTGGCCTCCGGCACCACCGAGGAGTGGATGATGTGGGGTGCCAATGAGAACCAGTGGGTCGACTACTCACCGGCCTGTCTCAAGGCATTCCGCCGCTGGCTCCAGGAGAAATACGGCAGTGACCAGCGCCTCCGCGCGGTCTGGGCCGACCCGGCCGTGACGCTCGCCACGGCCGCCATTCCGACCAAGGCCAGGCGAGCCAGCGCGCGCCAGGGCTGGCTGCACGACCCGGCGACCGAGGCCGACGTGATCGACTTCTACCGGTTCAACTCCGACCTGGTCGCCGACACGATCCGTCACTTCGCGAAGGCCGTGAAGGACCTGACGCATCGCGAGAAGATCGTGGGCGTGTTCTATGGCTACCTGCTCCAGCTCTGCGGCGAGCAGCGCCAGCAGAACGCGGGGCACCTGGCGCTTGCGCGCGTGCTCGCCTCGCCCGACATCGACTTCGTATGCAGTCCGACGAGCTATGCCTTTCGCCAGGTCGGCGGCGCGGGGACGAGCCACTTCATGTCGCTACTGGGCAGCGTCCAGCTTCATGGCAAGCTCTGGTTCGATGAGAACGACATCCGCACCTCACTGTCGGGCGGACAGGTTGGCGAGTGGGGCCGTCCTGCCAACGTGGCCGGCGACCTGCTTCAGCAAGACAAGGAGCTGGCCAACTGCCTGGTCCATGGCGCGGCCCAGTGGTGGTTCGACGTGGGCCACAACCGCTACAACAACCCCACCCTGATGGCGCGGATCGGCGAGTTGAGGGCGAAGGCCGACCTGGCCCAGGAGCGCGATCGCTCGCCCGTCGATGAGGTCGCGCTCGTGGTCGACGAGCGCAGCCTGTGCTCGCTCCGCGTCGGAGATCCTCTGGGCCGCTGGCTGCTGGTCTCCCAGTTGCCCGCGCTTCAGCGGATCGGAGCGCCGGTGGGCCATTACCTGGTGAATGACCTGCCGCGGATTGCCAACCGCAAGCTGTTCCTCATTCCCACGAGCATCGCTCCCAACGCCGCCGACCGCCGCGCCATCGACGCCCTCAAGCGCGACGGCCACGTCCTGGTCTTCCTCGGCGCTCCGGGACTCCATCGGGGGAACCGCGTCGACCCAGCGGGAATGTTCGACCTGACTGGTATCCACCTCGCGCTCTCGAACCAGCCCGCACCGCCGCGGGTCACGCTGTCGCCGGGCCACGCCTTGACCAAGGGGCTTGCCGTGTCGACCTATGGCGTCGACCATCGCATTTCGCCGATTTGCCTGGCCGACGACCCAGCGGCGACCGTCCTGGGCACCCTGCCCGACGGCCGGCCCGGACTGGTCAAGAAGGAGTTCGGCACCTGGACCGCCGTCTATTCCACGGCTCCCCTGTTGCCTGCCTCGCTCCTGCGACGACTGGCCCAGCATGCGAGGGTCCACCTGTACATCGACACGGAGGACGTCGTCTGGGCCAGCCACGACCTGCTGGGGATCAGCGTGCAACGTGGCGGACCGAGAACCGTGCACCTGCCGCGGAACGCCGACGTGCGCGACCTGTACCGGGACGAGGAGATCGGCCGCGCGGTCCGTTCCTTCCGGACTGACTTCGATGATCTCGCGACGCGCGTGTTCGTTCTCAGGTAGCAACGACTCGAGGAGCCGGTCAAGATCCACGTGTTGACCTCATCGGACCGCCCTCGTCCGCAGGGGCCCGTGGGCGTTCTCCTCGCGATTCTCCCGCTCCTGGCGAGTCGAACCCGCACCTCTCGAATCATGAGAAGCCGGGCCAGGCCGTCCCCGCTCGCGCCGATGTTCATCGGCTCGGGGGCTGGCACTCGAGGCAGGAGTGGCGGGCCGCTCGCAGCGTGCCAGGCAGTGGGGCGGGGCATGACCTCGCCCGCGGAGGTCCGCCGCGTGCTGGGAGTTTCCACAGTCCCGACGCGGTGAACCGGACGCGGGACGAGATCCCAACCTCGTAGTCTTGGGTTCGACCCCTCTGGCTTCGGCGAGGTTCGGATCTCAGCCCGCGTCCAATCCGCTGCCCGTGCGGGAGTAATCGCCGGGTCACTGCGGCCCTTTGCCAGTGTCGTTGACCCCGTGTGCCTTTGTCCAAAACAACGGGCTGGCGCCGGAGATCCGGCGCGACTCAATCAATGACCATCGCGGGTGCCTGACCGGACTGGCCCTCCGGGTCGAGAATCTGGACGAAGGTCGGATTGCCGTTGGCGTCTACGTCCCATTGTTCCGCGTAGTCGAGGATCGGTGTCACGCCGGTGCTGAGAGTGGGTCCAGCGAGCACCGTGACGAGGTTGCCACCCAGCCCGTCGGGAACGACGTCCGAGACGCTGCCTAGCCAGCCGTTTATGGAGGGGGCGACGGCGGACCAGAAGGTAGCCCGAGGGACGGGAATCGCGCTGACGCCGGTGAGCACTGTCGCCATGTTCTGGTACAACTGCTGGTCTTGCTGGTCCAGGTTCAGGCCGGACAGCACATCGACGGACCATACAGGCTGGCCCTGCATGGCGGCCGCCATGAGCATTGCCGCCGCAGGCTGCGCAGGCAACTTCGGGATGGCCGCGCCTGGCAATGACGGGCCAACCTGGCCAGAACCCATGAAGCCGCCGCTCGCAACCGCAGCGCACACCACACCCACCGCAAACAGTCCTACCGCTGGGGTCATTCGCAAGCTCATCGTCGGCTCTCCCTCGTCGCTGTGCCGGCTCGTCACGCACGGATTAGATCTGGCAACTGCCCCGATTCGCCATACGGGTCGAGGCTCTGGACGAAGGTCGGGATGTTGTTGGCGTCGACGTCCCACTGCTCTGTATAATCGAGGTAAGCGATCGGGGAGGTCCCGTCGGGGAGGGTCACAAGCGGACCGGTAAGAACGGTTACAAGGTAACCGCCGCTTCCGTCCGGGACGACGGCGGAGACGCTGCCGGCCCACCCCGTGATTGAAGGGGCGATCGCCGACCAGAACGTGGCCCGCGGGCCGGGAATCGCGCTGACACCGGTGAGGACGTTCGCCATGTTCTGATACAACTGTTGGTCCTGCGGGTCAAGATTCAGGCCCGAGAGGACGTTCACAGCCCAAACGGGCTGCGCCGGATCGGCGTTCGCCAGGGGAAGCCGCATCGGAACCTCCAACCCTTTGATGATCGGCGCCCCCGGGGTGCCCCTTTTTGCCTTGGCCTGCCGATGGTTCCTGTGCCCGGCGCCGGTAGCCAGGCCGGTGGCAACGGCCGCGCACACGCATGCTGCCAAAATGATTCGCCTTCTCATCGTAGCGTCTCCTCGCGGGGACCATAGCGCCGGAGCGCCTCAATCAATAACCATGGCGGGCGCCTGACCGGACTGTCCCTGTGGGTCGAGACTCTGGACGAAGGTCGGGATGCCGTTGGCGTCCACGTCCCATTGCTCCGCGTAGTCCAGGATCGGTGTCACACCGGTGTTGAGGGTTGGCCCCACCAGCACAGTCACGAGGTTGCCGCCCAGCCCGTCGGGAACGACGTCCGAGACGCTCCCTAACCACCCGTTTATGGACGGCGACGGCGGACCAGAAGGTGGTGCGCGGGCCGGGAATCGCGCTGACGCCAGTGAGCACGTTCGCCATGTTCTGGTAGAGCTGCTGGTCCTGCGGGTCCAGGTTGAGGCCGGAAAGGACGTCGACCGACCAGACCGGCTGGTTCTGCATAGCGGCCGCGAGGAGCATCGCCGCCGCAGGCTGCGCGGGCATCTTCGGTATTGCCGCGCCCTGCCGCGAAGGGCCGGTCCGGGCATAGACCATCAACCCGGCGCTCGCGATCACGGCGTACGCCACAACCGCACCACACAATCCCACCGCTGGAATCTTTCGAAACATCGTCGTGAGCTCCATTCATGCGGTTGGGCCGGACCTTCTTTTCAATTGGGTGCAGATCGTTTGGCTACAGGTCACTCAAAACAGTTGAAGTTACCCAAGTAAAGTAGTTGATGCGTATCGAAAACTTCTTTGAGCGCAAGTACTTACGACTTTGTTTCGTCCCGATACGAGTCTCGTCGGCCGCGTTGTCGCGAGGATGACGAAGACCGTGTTCGTGGCGAATTCAGCGATTAATCCGGGGTTGTGCCCCAATCACCTCACGTCTGTGTCGTGAGAAGCGTGGTTTCTCAGTAGC
>JBMFUH010000618.1:0-4645 GCA_049966735.1 Isosphaeraceae bacterium | reverse complement strand
TTCGCCCCCCGGGCCGCTCGCGATCCGCCTCAGAATCGGCGAAACTCGAACTCAGAGGACATCTGACAATTTCCTCTGGAGCTGGAGGGGTGCGAGAAGGGCGCTGACTGGTCAGGGCCTTGCCTCTTCCTTTTCGCGGTTTCTTCGAGGAAGATTTGAAGACGCGGAACGATCATCCCGGGATTGAGGTCGAGAGACCATGGCCAGCTATGATCCGGAGTTTTACGAGGCCCCCAAAGCGCCCCCCGAATACTACGAGCCTCAACCACGACAGCGCGGTTGCTTTTTCTACGGCTGCGTGTTCGCCGGCGTGCTGAGCGTGCTGCTGATCATCATGATCGGCGGGTTAATCTACATGGGCGTGCGGGTCGCCTACCGCTTCATTGACGAATGGACCTCGACCGCGCCGATGGAGTTGCCCAAGGTTCAGGTCACGGAAGACCAGCGCAAGACGGTCAAGGAGCGGGTTGACACCTTCCGCGAAGCTCTTGAGAAGGGCACGGCCGTCGAGCCGCTGGTTTTGACTGGCGACGATCTCAACGCCCTGATCGAGGACAGCGAGGAATTTCGAGGCAAGATTCACGCCAGGGTGGAAGGCGACAAGCTCAAGGCCATGATCAGCTTTCCGCTCGACAAGATCGGGCTGGCCCCTTTCCGTGGACGGTACCTCAACGGCTTGGCCGAGCTGAAAGCGTCGCTGAATAACGGTGTGTTGATCGTGACGTTGGATTCGCTCGAGGTCAACGGCAAGCGTCCCCCCGATGCATTCCTGGCGCAACTGCGCCATCAGAACCTGGCTCAGGACGCCTACAAGAATCCCCGCAACGCCGAGATGATCAGCCGGTTCGAGAGTCTGGAAATCAAGGACGGAACGATCATCCTCAAGCCGCGTCGGCGCCAGAAGCCCGAGGCCGGCAAGAACCACTCCCAAACCTCGGGAGCCACTTCCTCTCCGTCTCACAACGACGCCCCGCGTGCCGGGACCTCGTCCGCAAAACCACAGTCGCACGACCGGTGAGTAGACACAACAACGGATGCACGAGCTTTCTTTCCTAAAGAGGAGTCGCTATGAAGAATGCGCTTTGGACCTGTCTGGGAATGGTTTGCGCGGCGGCCGCGCTCCTGGCCGCTAGAGCGGAGGCCGCCCGCGGGGAAGCTCCGCCGCCCCGGAAGGTGACCTCGGTCGAGGGGATCACCGAGTACCAGCTCGCCAACGGCCTGAAGGTTTTGCTCTTTCCCGATTCGTCGCGTCCCAAGGTCACCGTCAATCTCACCGTCTTCGTCGGCTCGCGGCACGAGGGTTATGGCGAGACGGGCATGGCTCATCTGCTCGAGCACATGGTCTTCAAGGGAACGCCCGACCACCCCGACATCCCCGGTGCCATGAAGGAGCGAGGCGCCCAGTTCAACGGCTCGACCGCCGAAGACCGGACCAACTATTTCGAGACCCTGGCCGCCAGCGACGACAACCTCGAGTTCGCCATCAAGCTCGAGGCCGACCGGATGGTCCACAGCTCGATCAAGGCCCAGGACCTGGCCACCGAGTTTTCGGTGGTCCGCAATGAATTCGAGATGGGCGAGAATTCGCCCGAGCGCATTCTCTCTCAGCGGATGAACGCCGTGGCCTACGAATGGCACAACTACGGCAAGTCGGTGATCGGCAACCGGTCGGACATCGAGCGCGTTCCCGTCGATAACCTGCGGGCCTTCTACAAGAAGTTCTATCAACCCGACAATGCGATGCTGGTCGTCGCGGGCAAGTTTGACGAGAAGAAAGCGCTCAATTATATCAACAACTATTTTGGGTCGCTCCCGAAGCCCGACCGGAAGCTTCCTTCGACCTACACCGAAGAACCGCCCCAGGACGGGGAGCGCGTCGTGACCCTGAGGCGCGTGGGGGATGTCGGCCTGGTGGGCATGCTCTTCCACGTTCCTTCGGGAGTGCATCCCGAGTTTCCCGCGGTGCAGCTCCTGGCGATGATCCTGGGCGATGAGCCGTCGGGCCGTCTCTACAAGGCACTCGTGGAAACGAAGAAGGCCTCCAGCGTCTCGACGTTTGCTCAGGCGATGCACGACCCGGGCGTGATCGAGATCGGCGCGGAGGTCAACACCAAGGATCTCGCGACGCTGGAAAAAGTGCGTGACGCGATTGTCTCGGTGCTCGATCAGGTCGTGCACTCCGGAGTTACCCAGGAAGAGGTTGATCGGGCGCGGCAGAAGATTCTCAAGGATCGCGAACTGGCCGCGTCGGACCCCAACCGGCTAGCCATCGCGCTATCGAACTGGGCCGCTCAGGGAGACTGGCGGCTTTATTTCATCGATCGCGATCGGATGGAGAAGGTGACGGCGAAAGAGATCCAGCAGGTCGCCGTCAAGTATCTGACGCCGAGCAACCGCACCGTGGGCTTCTTCATCCCCAGCGCCAGGCCGGAGCGGACGCCGGTTCCCTCCTCTCCCGACGTGGTCAAGGTCGTCGAGGGCTACAAGGGCCGCGCCGTCCAGTCGCAGGGTGAGGCGTTTGACATCTCCCCGATGGCCATCGAGGCCCGCCTGCGGCGGCCCCAACCGATCGAGGGAGTGAAGCTGGCCCTCTTGTCGAAGAAAACCCGAGGTGATGCCGTGGAAGTGCACCTGAGCCTCCACTACGGCTCCGCCGAGACGCTCAAGGGAAAGACGGAGGCCGCAGGCTTTCTGTCCGGCCTGATGCTGCGCGGGACGAAGAACCTCACTCGCCAGCAGATTCAAGACGCGCTCGATAAGAACTTTGCCCGGCTGGGCGGCGGGGGCCGCATGCGCATCGGCGGCGGAGGCGGCGCGGGTACGCTGGCCTACTCGATCCAGACGAAGCGGGCCAACCTTCCCGCCGTCCTCGAGATCCTGCGCCAGGTGCTCCGCGAGCCGACCTTGCCGCAGGACGAGTTCGAGGTCATGAAGAGAGAGCGGCTATCCGGCCTTGAGCAAGGCCGGTCCGATCCCATGCGGCAGGCAATCAATCATCTCCAGCGGCTTCTTTCCCACTACCCGAGCGACGACGTCCGGTACGTGCCGACCATCGACGAGCAAATCGAGAGGCTCAAGCACGTGACCATCGAAGACGTTCGTTCGCTGTATCATGATTTTCTTGGCGCCAGCCGCGGCGAGCTATCGATCGTGGGCGAATTCGAGTCGGCGGAAGCGATTTCCGTCCTGAGTCGAACGTTCGAAGGCTGGAAGAACCCTCAGCCTTTCGTACGGATCGAGCACGCCTTCCAGCCCGGCTTGAAGTCGACCCGGGAAACTCTCCTCACACCCGATAAGGCCAACGCCAGCTACTTCGCGGGTCTGACGGTGAAGATGAAGGATAGCGACCCGGATTATCCGGCCATGCTCATCGGCAACTATATCCTGGGCGGCGGCGCCATCTCGTCGCGGATCGCCGATCGGCTGCGTCAGAAGGGAGGCCTGTCGTATTCGGCCGCGTCCAGCTTCTCGGCCAGCCCGCTCGACGATCAGGGGAGCCTGGTCATCATGGCCATCTACAATCCGGCCAACCTCGCCAAGGTTGTTACCGGCGTCGATGAGGAAGTCGCCAGGCTGCTGCGCGACGGTGTCACGCCGGCGGAGTTGAAGCGAGCCAAGGACGGCTATCTGAGGCAGCGCGAAATCATGCGCACAAGTGATGGCGCGCTGGCATCCATGCTGTCAGACGATCTGTTCATCGGCAGGACGCTGCAATTCGAAGCGGATCTCGAAGCCAAGATCAAGGCGCTTTCCGAGTCGGACGTCAACGCCGCACTGCGGAAGTACGTTGATCCCCAGCGGCTTTCCATCGTCACCGCCGGAGATTTCAAGAACACGAAGAAGTAGCTGGGTTGCAGTGGGCAGTGTTGGCGGGCAGGACGGGATTTGCGGTTTCCAACCTTGGTTCTCGACAAGCACCGCGCCGCGTGCTTTCATGAGTGTGCGGCGCTGGTTCTTGTGCTCGCGCACCTCCGCGAGGAGATGTCGCGGAAGATACTCCCTCAATATTGTTCGTGCCGGGACGTTGCCCTGTCATCATGGAATCACTCCAGGGACACTTGCTGATCGCCTCGCCGACGCTGGCGGACCCGAACTTCGCGCGGACCGTGGTGTTGATTGCGGTCCACAGTGATGACGGCGCGCTGGGGTTGGTTCTGAACCGAGAGCTGACCGTGTCGATTCAGGAAGTCTGGGGCCAGGTCGCCACGTCGCGCTGCGTGCGCAACGAGCCCCCGCGGCAGGGTGGTCCGATCAGTGGAACATTGATGGCGGTGCACGACCGCCGGGCCCTGGCCAATCTGGTCGTCACCGACGATATTTACGTCGCCACCGAGCTGGGCACCATGGAATCGCTGATGTCGTCGGAGGAGGGCACGGTCCTTTTCTTCCTGGGTCACTCCGGTTGGGGGCCGGGTCAACTGGAGAGCGAACTGGCCGAGGGGTCGTGGTTGGTTCTTCCCGCCACTCCGGAGCATATCTTCGGAGATCTCGACGCCGTCGCGCTCTGGAAGCTGGCGATGACGGATGCCGGACGCCGTCAGCTTCTTTCGGTCGTCTCGGTCAAGCATATTCCGGAGAATCCCCGGGCGAACTGACCCGCGAGCAAGACACTGCAGCAGATCCGCATGGCAGGCGGATCAGGAAG
>JBMFUH010000617.1:0-4650 GCA_049966735.1 Isosphaeraceae bacterium | reverse complement strand
CATCGTGTTCTTGAGCGTCGGAAAGTTCTGGGCGTGGGTGTCTCAGCCCAGCGGCCCGGTTCCCCGGTCGGTCAGGGTGACGAACGAGACCCCGGATTCGATCAGCCGTCTGGCTAGCAAGCACGACTGGCCGAAGGGCGTCCGGCCGTAACGGTCGCGGACCGCCGGAGATTCGTCGCTCAGCCGGAAGGCATTCAGCGCGGCGCTGGAGGTCATCAGCGAATAGGCCTGGTCGGCGAACTGGTCGCGGCTGGTGGTGAGCGTCGTCGCGGGAACATCGCGGGCGAACTCGTCCAGGGCCTTCACCATGGCTTTGCGCCGGAGTAGCCGATCGAGCGTCACCTTGTCGGGCGGCGTCAGGTTCCGCACCCGGAAATTCTCCTGGTTCGGATCTCCGGACACGGTGAACGGGTCATAAGCAGGAGTAAGGTAACCGCTCGACGAGAAAGCGGGACCGTCGGGGATGGCCACGTACGGCGGCAGCATCCCGCGCCTGGCTTCGCGCATCTTCGAGACCACGCTGCCGAAGCTGGGATAGACCAGCGCGGGCATGGGCCGGTAGCCGGTCAGCAGATGGTGCGAGGCGCGGTCGTGTTCGGCCTCCGGCGAGGTCATGCCGCGAATCAAGGTCACCCGGTCCATGATCTTCGCCAGGTTGGGGAAGATCTCGCTGATCCGCAGTCCGGGCACCGACGTGGCAATCGGCTTGAACTCACCCCGCACGTCGGCCGGCGCGTCGGGCTTGGGGTCGAACGTGTCAATGTGCGACGGTCCGCCGGCCAGCCAGATGAGGATGCAACTCCGCGCGGGGGGTACCGGCCGCGAGCGATCGGCCGCGAGCGCGCGCAGCCGGAACCAGTCGTCGAGTCCCAGACCCAGGAAACCGAGCACGCCGGCCCGCAGCAAGTCGCGGCGGCGGGGACCGGAACAGGAAACGGGTTCGCGTGACGATGGCATGGCATGAACTCCCCGCTGGCGATGAGAGCGTTTTTCCCTTGCACGACACACAGCCGCCGAGGCAAGCGACCACGATGATACCTTCTCCCCCTGGCAGGTATTTTTTCGGTGCGATTGATTGGAGCGCCCCAAACAGCAACCTGGCTCGACTCGACCACGTACGCGACTGCGGGTCTAGTACATTGTAACACAATTATGATATATATATACAACCTAATTAGTTGATGGATCGGGCACAGAGCGGCCCAAACACGATTTATCAAACGATTGATAAATTGTATCATTCGCATATTACGAAATAGATTGCGATGTAATCGACTAGACTCGGGGCGTAGACGCATCCTCCGAGCTGGCTTGATTCGGCCATGTGTGGTCAATTTAACCATGCCCAAGAAATCGCTCCCTGGGGAGAAGGTATGATCACAACGGTATCTCTTGAAAGCTGTAAGCAACGCATGAGCAAACCGCTTTAGTGATTGAACGCGAACTCCCGAGAATTCAAGAGAGCCCAGAAAAGGTCCTCCGCCGCCTCCGAGAGCGACGGGCCTTGCTTCAGCTCGGCCGACCAGCGCGACGCCTCTTCCGCCGTAGGCGGCCGGCAGACTGTCCTCATGTAGAGGTTTTCGACCAGCTCTTCCGGCTCGAGATCGAGCTTCAAGGCGCTGGCGAGATAGCCATTGAGACTGCCGATCTTGCTCTCGACGATGTCGCCGCCAATCAGAAGCAGCGCCTGCTTGAGACTGAGCGGCGGCGTCTGGACCGACGAGCAGCTCGCCGCGCGCGTGCAGCGTCCGAACGCGTCGAGAACGGCGCTGGGGGCTGCCGGGTCATTGACCCGGATGGACAGTCGCGCGCCGGCCGTGCCGTAGACATTGGGGACATCGGTGGCCTGGGCCAATGCGTCGGCCATCTGATGCGCGGTCAGCGGCCGGGGAATCTGGCGCGAGAAGAGCCGCTGGTCGCGCTCGTTGCCGGGCAAGGGGGTCGACGACAGCCCGTAGGCTTCCGAGGTCGCGATCGTTCGGATCAGGTCGCGCAGGTTGTATTTCGTCTCCACGAAGTGGCGGCCCAGGGCGTCGAGCAATTCGGGATGAACCGGGGGATTGGCCCGGCTCAACTCGCCGGCGGGATCGACCAGCCCCTTGCCGAAGAACTGGGCCCACACCCAGTTGACCGTGGCCCGGGCGAAGTAAGGATTCTCCGGCGCGGTCATCCATCGCGCCAGCGCCACGCGAGGATCATCCTTGCCGGCCACCTCGACGAGTTTGCCTCCCAGGAGCCGCGGCCGGGCCGGCTGCTTGGTGCGCGGGTGGATGACCTTGCCGTTGGGATTGATGGCGACGCTGGCACGGTTCATCATCGTCGCGGGGGCGTTGCCGGTTCGCTGGACCTTGGCGAAGATGGCGGCCAGGCCCCAGTAATCGTCCTGCGTCCAGATATCAAACGGATGATCGTGGCACTGGGCGCAGCGCAGCCGGATGCCCAGGAACCGCTGGGCGGTCTGCTCGGCCTGGACGTTCGGTTCGAGCGCGCCCAGAGCGTAATTGACCGGTCCGCCGGTCTCGGGATCGTTGGGATCGCCCAGCGACGTCAACAGCTTGGTGACGACCACATCCCAACGCGTGTTCTCGCTCAGGCAGTGCCGGACCCATTCCTGGTAGCGATAGGTGCTGTTTCCTTGTTGTGCGGGACTGATCTGGAGCAGATCGCCCAGCTTGACCAGCCAGAAGTAGATGTGGTCGGGCCGAGCCAGGAGCGTATCGACCAGCTTCACCCGCTTGTCCGGTGCCTTGTCGGCCAGGAACGCTCGAATCTGCTCGGGCGTGGGCTGCTCTCCGGTCAGGTCGAGCGAGACCCGGCGGAGGAAGACCGGATCACTGGCCGGCGGACTGGGAGGCACCTTCAGGGCCTCGAGCCGTTTCCAGAGTTCCCTGTCCACGAGATTGCGCCGAGGCAAGCTGGCGAAGTCGAAGGCGAGGCCAGGATTGATGACGGTCGACAGCCGGACGCTCTCGACGTGCGTCTCGTAGCGGACGATCACATCGGCCTCGGCTCGGCGCAGCAAGACCGCCTTGCCCAGCGGGCTGACCGAAGACGACGCATCGTCGTTCACCTTGAAGACGGCCAGGCGGGTGACGTCGCGGCGATGCCCGTCAGCATAATGGGCCACTACCCGGAGTTGCTGGTTCCCTGGCTCACTCAGGTGAACGGTCCCGGGCTCCACGGTTAGCTTGTCGACCTTGCCGTGCGATTTGCCGAACTGCCTCGGCGCGCCGGCCTTCAACCAGTCAAGAAGCAGGCGATATTCGGGCGAGCCGGCCGCGACCCGCGGGCCGCCCACGTGCGGCGTCCGGCCGGTCGCCTTGGTCAGAAAGAGGCTTTGCTCGGGATCGAGTAGCGAGATTCTCCTCTGGCCTTGATCGCGGACCAGCGCCTGATAGTCTCCTTCGGGATCGTACCCTGCCAGGGAGAGATGAAAGCCGTTTTGTCCTTCCGCCTTGCCGTGGCAGCTTCCGGCGTTGCAGCCCAGCCGGGTCAGCGCCGGAACGATGTCTTCAGCAAAGCTCCACGAGCGGCCCTGACGTGGCTCGACCACGATCCTGGCAACCGCTTCCTGACCATCGATGGCGGCATGAACCGAGAGCGTTCCGTGCTTGACCGGGCGGAGGTAGCCGCCCGGCTCGATCGCGGCGGCGCCGGGGGGCTCGACTCGCCAGCGCGCCTGGGAGGTCAGGTCGCGCGCGGTCGCGTCGGAATTTCGCCGGGTCACCAGCAGTTGCACACCAGGGTCGTCGGCCGTTATGGTAAACGGCTCGGGACTGAGCGAGAGCACCGTCGCGGGTGATCGCGACAAGGGTGCCCAACTTTGGGGCTGATCGGCGACTGAAGCGGGTCTGGTCTGACCGGTCCAGACATCAGAAGCCGGGGCTTGACTTCGGGAGGTCGGCCCGCGCGCCTTGGCCGTGATTGGCTCGGACCTGGTCGTGCAACCGGCCGCCACGAGGCCCAGGATCACGACGAGAGCTTCGGACCCCATAGCGCGACGGGCCATTGACGGGTCTCCTGCCGCCCGAGAATCGGGAAAAGAAAGGCTCACGACAAACGTAGGATAGTGTATCGTAGTCCGGTCGTGTGGGAAACTCAAGGAACTTTTTGACTCTTCGCGAGGGAGATTCCGGATCATGGGCAAGGGCGATAAGCGGTCCAAGCGGGGCAAGATCTTCAAGGGCACCTTCGGCAAGCGCCGGATCAGGCCGCAGAAGCTGGCCAAGAAGAACAAGCCGGCGGCCGCGCCACAGGCTTGAGAACGACGTCGACTATCTCGCTACCTGCTCGAGTCGACTGGATGGTCCAGGATGGCTCGAGTAAAATGCGCCGAAAGTTGACAATCTTCGAGTCCAAAGCGATGCTGGCTTCGCGGGCGCAAGATCGCCCGTAAAGGGAAAAGGAGTGCCGGGGCAATGGCCAAGCTGCGAATGCTCAAGACGGGACACGGAGACCTGACTCTCGCCGAGTGGGAGAAAAGCCATCCCGATTCGGTGGCCGCGGCCGAGGCGATCTTCACGGAGCATTTCACTCCGGGACGGATGGCCTTCCGGCTCGACGGCCCGGGGCAATCGCGGGTCATTCACCAGTTTGACGCGACCGCGCCCGAAATCCTGATCGTCCCCGCGGTTCAGGGCGGGTGAGTCG
>JBMFUH010000616.1:0-4656 GCA_049966735.1 Isosphaeraceae bacterium | reverse complement strand
CCGCCGGACGTCCGGTCCCGCGGTGCTTGCCCGGGCCTCCGGCGAGCGATAGCATCGACGAAGAGTCATTGCCTGATGCGCCGCGGCGACGGAAGAGGCTCTTGCCATGCGATTTCCCCTGTGTTTCTTGACCGGACTGGCAATCGGCGGTTTGTGTCTCGGCGTCGAGACCCGAGGCGACGACGCGCGGGCTCACTATGTTCGCGTCAGCCCGCGGGACCCGCGTTACTTCGAGACGGACGACGGCCGGCCCTACATTCCCAACGGTCTGAACCTGATCTCACCCCCCTGGGTGCGGTCTCGGCAGCCCGACGATCGGCTGGCCGCGCTCGACGACTGGCTGGGGAAACTGGCGGCCGGCGGCGGCAACCACATTCGCGTCTGGCTGAGCGACCCGTTCTACGAGGTCGAGCATGATAAGGCCGGCGAGTACGATGTCGAGCGAGCCAAACGCATCGACGCGATGCTGGCAATCGCCCGGAAGCACGGCATCCGGGTCAAGATGACCATCGAGCATTTCCGTGAGATCGATCCTGCCCATCCGCGTCAGCGCTGGGCCCTCAAGGCGCTCCACCACACGTCGCACGGTGGACTGGCGACGACGATGGAAGGCTGGATGGACTCTCCCGCGGCGTGCCGGCAGTTCGTCCACAAGCTGGAGTTCCTCGCCGGCCGCTACCGCGACAATCCCACAGTCTACGGCTGGGAGCTCTGGAACGAGATGAACGCGGTCGTGGGCCACGGCGACTACCTGGCCTGGACCCGCGCGATGCTGCCGGAATTGCACCGGCTCTTTCCTCATCACCTCTGCATGCAGAGCCTGGGGAGTTACGACAGCAACTGGGGGCGCGAGCCGTACCGGCAGCTTGCTCTCATGCCGGGAAACGACGTGGCGCAGGTGCATCGCTACCTCGACCTGGGCGCGAGGCTGGAGATCTGCCACGGACCCGTGGACATGCTGGCGGCCGATGCCGTCTCGACCTTGCTCGCGGCCAGACCGGGAAAGCCGGTGATGCTCGCCGAGAGCGGCGCGGTCGAACCGTCGCACAGCGGCCCGTTCAAGCTCTATCCGAAGGACACCAAGGGCATCATCCTGCACGACATCCTCTTCGCCCCCTTCTTCAACGGCGCGGCGGGCTCCGGCCAGTGCTGGCACTGGGACCAGTACGTCGACGCCAACAACCTCTGGTGGCAGTTCGGCCGCTTCGCCTCGGCCACCAAGGGCCTGGCCCCGCCCGCGGAAGAGTTCGAGCCGGTCCAGATCGATCACGCGAAACTGCGGGTTTACCTGCTCAAGGGACGTCACACCTGGATCGCCTGGTGCCGCGACAAGGCCAGCAACTGGACCACGGAACTGGCGGAGGGGAAAGCCCCGGCACCGCTTCAGGGGCTGTCGCTGCAACTGAACCCACCTGCCGGTGGGCAAAACGGCGGGCGCTGTCGGGTCTATGATCCCTGGACGGACCACTGGTCAAGCGCGGAGTTGAGCGATGGCCAGGTCAAGCTGCCTGAATTCAGCCGATCGGTCGTGGTTCGACTCGAACAATAGCGGTCGCGCCGGCCGCGACCCGAAATTAAAGGTTTGCCCACGTGTTTAGGCCATCTATCTCACTTTGTGTCGCCCTGGCGGGACTCCTGGTCAACGCCTCGCTCTCCCGGAGCCAGGAGCAGACGAGTTCAGGCAAGGCTGCGAGGCCCCGGACCATCACCTTCGACCAGGCCTCGGACCTGAAGGGCTGGGTGATCTCGGGCGACGTGTCGCTTGACCCCGCGCGGGGACGACATGGCTCTCAATGCTCGCTGCGCGTTGGTCCGGGGGGCAAGGCGCTCTGGAAGCCGCGCGACCGCGATGGGTCGGGCAAGGTCGAGTTCTGGGTTCGCGACGACGGGACCGTGCCGGCGAACGCCAAAGGCTCTCGCGTGGGCCCCCGGTGGGGCCTGGTCCAGCACGACGGCCGGGCGCTCGCGGTGGGCATCCTCTACGCCAGCTATCTGGGAGGGTCGGAAGGCTACACGGCCTCGGCCCGCGCCGGGTCGAACTGGTTTGATCAGTTGTTCTGGCTGGGCGTGAACCGTGTTCCGGCCGGCTGGCACAAGTGGACGTTCGATTTCGACGCGGAGGTCGGTCTGCGCATCTTCCACAACGACCGCGAGCTGACCGCGGTCGATCCCACCAGGACGGGGCTTCAAGGCTTCAGTGTGATCGCCGTCTGGGGTGATCAGGGTCATGGTCAGGAGCAAACAATCTGGCTCGACGACCTCTCGGTCTCGCTGGGCGGGCCGGTGAGACCACTGGTCAGGAGTGAGGCAGACCCCTATGCGGCAAGCGCCAAGAGCCCGGTAGACAGTCGGTCGGTCGTTGTCTACACCAAGGAAGGCCCTCCGGCCACGCCACGGCTCGAAGACCTGCCCATTGCGGACAAGGTCTCCCAGTACGGCATCACCTGGAGTTTCGATCGGCCGTCGCGCGTGGGCCATTTCATCAACGGAGACTGGTACGTGGTCGGGCCGGTGCGGGTGAGCTCGATCGCCCCCAGGCCGCTCTTCGGCGCCGAGATTCCCCGGCGCGAACTGGATCAGGTGGACCGGGAGCGGCCGGAGAAGGTTCGGGTGCGCAACGGTTTCATGCTCAATCCACCCGCGGAAATGAAGGTTGCCTATGACAGCGGCGTGCGGAACTGGTTCGAGCCCGCCTTGATCCAGAGGCTCCCCGTGGCGCTCCAGCCCGGTGATTCGCTGGTCTCGACCATCAGCATGCCCAGGGGGCTCGTCCTGCACGCTCAGTTGCGGAACAAGATCGAGCGGGGGGTCGACGACAGCAGCCCGATCCGCACCGCTGCGGTTTTGACATGTGTGGAAGCGCCGCAGCCGCCCGATGCGTTCCGTCCGCCGTTCTGTGCCGGCCGGAAGCCGATCTACCTGGCCCGCAACCTGAGGCGCGAGCTTTTGCCCCAGGCCGCTCGCACGCCGAGCACGCCCCGGGTCGCGCAGTACGTCCGGTTCACGCAACGGCCCTGGGTCGGAAGCTGTTTTTTCGGATTCGAGGAACCCGTGGAGAACATGCCCCAGTACGGGCTGGAGTACGGCCGGGTCGTCGGCCTCTGTGCCTTGCTCCTGTGCACGGACCTCTCGCCCGCCGAGAAGGAGCCGCTGCTGGTGAACTTGGTGCAGGTGGGCATCGACCTGGGGGGAATGGTCCGCGCCGGTCATCCGGGATGGACGGGCTGGGGCGGGCACGGCAGCGGACGCAAGCTGCCCGTCGTCTTCGCGGGGCTCTTGCTGGGCGAGACCGACTGGGCGAACGTCAACCGCTCGTTTCCCCAGACGAGCTTCGGCGAGGACGAGCAGACAGCTTATGGTCCGTGCTGGACGGGGGCGAAGGTCGTCTTCGCCGGGCACTCGGGAATCGACGTGGCCACGGGCATCGGCCGCGACCGCGGACGGGGCCACGCCTGGGGACCTTATGAGCATTTGCATCCCTCGGCGTGGAAGGAGGACCAGAACACCAGCGAGGCGTATCGCCGCTGCTGCACGAGTGTGGGCTGGGTGGCCCAGGCGCTGGCGATCCGGCTCATGCATGCCGAAAAGGCCTGGGGGCACGACGCGTTCCTCGATTACGTCGATCGCTGGATGTTCGAGAACGACGCCGATTTCGTGAAGACGATCCAGCGGGCGACCGGCCGCGACCACGACAAGGAATGGGCCCGCCAGGGCCAGGCCTGGGACGCCTTGACCAACGAAATGTGGGCCAGGCACAGGCGGACCCTCGACGCTCCCACCGACGGCTGGAAGAAAGCGCACGACGACAGCTACTACCGCACGGCCATCGAAAAGTCGCACGGACCGAGGAAGTAGGCTTCCGACACTTCAGCGCCGCTCGCGGATGATGGTTTCCGATAGCGGCTCTCCCTTGATGGTCACTGGCGCGTCCTCGGGATCGTCGTCGTCGATGTCCAGGGAGGGATCGGGCAGTGAGGAGACGAGGCCGATCTTGAGCAGATGCTGATCGAATTCCGCCTCGGTCCTCCGCTTCTTCAGCAGCGCGGGCCGAGCCCGTTTGGCGGCCCGGCCGGAAGCCGGAACCGTGGGCTTCTCCAGCTCCGCGATCCGGCGGTCGATCCGCTGGCGAAGCAAGCGAAGCCGCTCCGGCGTCAGGGTTGCAACGCTGCTCGGGAGTTGGGTGAAATCCGAGTGCGTGATGGGTTGTCTGAGCGAGTATGTTGTTATCATCTATGGATCATTACGACATCCATATATGTTCGCACTTGTTGCACCCCAGATGCGTAATGAGGATAAGTTCTGTAAGTTCAAATATGGGGATAGGTGGCGCCCGTTCAAATCTAGGCGCGAAAGAATGAACTGACGGCAGTTATCTTTCGTCCTGCTTTCCGTCCCCAGCCGCGCCGGGGCGATCGGCTCGGGACCCGACTTCGCGCGCGTCTCCTGGCCACCCTGGTGTTGGGCCCGCCGAATCCCCGGCCGGGCCAGGCCCGGGAACTCGGCGGCGAGCGTCACCGCGACGAGCGGCCGGTTGCACGGAATTGCCGCGTTCGAGGTCTTGATCGTCTGCCCCTGTCGAGGCGATGGGCGAGTTCGGCGATCGGTCAAACCCGCTTCAGTTTCATCGGCAGGTAGCGGGGCTCCCACATCTTCGCG
>JBMFUH010000615.1:0-4660 GCA_049966735.1 Isosphaeraceae bacterium | reverse complement strand
GACCTCGCCGAGGCAAATCGGGTGCGGCGCGATATGGGCTTGCCCGAGTTGAGCGAGGAGGCACGGCACGAGGCAACGGGATCCCCGGGGAAAGTTCCTCGGGGCCGAGAGGCGACCCAAAGGGCGGGTCAAACACCGCGGAGGTGAGAAATGGGCGCGCCGTCGCGGCTTCGCCGATTATCCCGTCACGGGGCGTTCACCCTCATTGAGCTCCTGGTCGTGATCGCGATCATCGGCTTGCTTGTCGGATTATTGATCCCCGCGGTCCAGATGGCGCGCGAGGCGGCGCGGAGGGGCGCGTGCGTCAACAACCTCAAGCAAATCGGCCTGGCCCTGGCCGCGTACGAGGGGGCTCATTCCGTTTACCCCTTCGGCGACGGCGGCGGTGCTCCGGCGGGTTTCTTGCCGCGATGGTCCGCGCACTCGCAACTGCTGCCGTACCTCGAGCAGCTCTCCGTTTACAATGCGCTCAATTTCAGCGGTTTGCCCTGGGCTCATCACCCGCTCTATGGCGCGCCCAACGCGACTGGGCTGCTGACGCGGCTCTCTGTCTTTCTCTGTCCCTCGGACGTTGGCTTCATCGCCGATAACCAGGGCACGTCGTGCAACAACTACCGGGCTTGCGCCGGGACCTTGCCCATCAACCTGATCAACGATCTGGTCAAAAACACCGGCCGCAACGACGGCGCCTTCTGGTTTCAGAGCGCGACCACGGTTTCGGCGATCCAAGACGGAACCAGCTCCACGGCGATGTACAGCGAGCGCTGTCTGGGCAACACGGCCCAGGCCGATCCGCTGGGAGACGTTTATGAGGTCAGTCCCACGCTGGCGCCTTGCGCGGAGGCCGGTCCCACCACAACGCCGCGCTACGCCCATTCCCTGGAATGGTCGGGACAGCGCTGGTCCGACGGCAACGCCTTTTACACCCGCTACCACCATTACCTGACGCCGATGCGCCAGAGCTGCACGACGGGGACCACGGACACCGACGGCCAGCTCGCCGAGACCGCGACCAGCCGGCATCCGGGGGGCGTCAACCTGCTCACCGCGGACGGCTCCGTCCGGTTCGTCAAGCAGACCGTCGCGCTTGCTCCCTGGAAGGCCCTGGCCACGATCGCGGGCGGCGAGGTCGCCAACCCGGAATAGCAGATGTCAAGGCAACGCCAGATTCCCAGGATCAGCGCCATCGGGGCTTGTTCAGTTGCCCTGCCGCTCGGTCTTTGGCTGATCGTCCTGGGGTGCTGGTCCCATGGGGCGGACACGACCACAACGGAGATCAAGGAGACCTTCGCCACACGCGACTTCGACCACTCGCGGTGGACGCTCAGCAATACCTCCGTGGCGCTCACGAAGGTCAATTTCTCGAAAGGGGTGATGCGGCTGGTCGTCCCCCCCGGTCCCGACATGCGGCCTCTCATGGGTCTGAGCAGCCGATTCGGCCTCGAAGGTGATTTCGACGTCAGAGTAGACTACTTGATCCACTCGCTGCCCAAACCGCCGAAGGAATGGGTAAACCTATCGATTTTCGTCTCGGGCCCGGATGGCATGGCCGCGGTATCGCGAACCAACACCACGGGGTCGGGAAACGGCTACAGCCGCTGGTTCCAGCCTCAAGCCGGCAGCAACAAGCCGGCGCAGGCCATGGTCGCGCCCACCGAAGACAAAGCGGGCACGCTGCGCCTGGAGCGTGTGGGCAAGGAATTGCGGTTCTACACTGGTGGCCGCGGGGGGACGCTTCATCATATCGGCGCCGTCGAATTTGGCGACCGCCTCATCGAGACGGTGGAGATCCAGGTGCTTCCCCAGCCGCTCAAGTCAAGCATCGACGTCGAATTCGACAACATCTTAGCGAAAGCGGACCGAATCACCGGGCTGGTATTCGTGCCACCCTCCGGATCTGGGACGCTTCCCTGGATCTTCTCGGGAGTGGGTGTCGCCTTGTTGGCATCGTTCCTCTGGTGGTTCACCAGGCGGGGTCGCTAGGCGCTTCGACCGAGCCGGCATTGAATAACTGGCGCGGGTGATGGTCCGGTCTGATAAGATTGGATGCAGAGAGTTCTGTCACTCAGAGGGTGTTTGAAAACCTGAATGGTCTGGGCAAGCTTGCTGAAATAGTCGCGC
Organism: Isosphaeraceae bacterium; assembly: GCA_049966735.1. Classification (GTDB taxonomy): domain Bacteria; phylum Planctomycetota; class Planctomycetia; order Isosphaerales; family Isosphaeraceae; genus Aquisphaera. Next base: position 2,539 of record JBMFUH010000615.1, on the reverse strand, counting down.
TGGGGTGTGTCTCAGAGATACCGCTTGCATTTCAGGTGATTCTATAGCTCAGTGAGCGCGGTGACGTCGGTGTTATCTCACTCGAAGTACGAAACAGACGTGCCAGTGGGCTATGTCCCCATCGATACGGCAGCCGCTTCTTCCTCCGCGCCGTGTTCAGAGACCGCATGTGCCCCTCCAGATCGTGGGGTACTGTGGAACGCGTCGATGTTTGTGGGCCTGATGCTCTGCTTTATCGCGCTGCAATGTCGTCACATTAGCGATGACTGCCTGACGATAGACGAGAATGCACATTTGGCTTCGGGCGTGAGCCATTGGGAGCGGGGGTTTTTCTCTCTGTACCAGGAGAATCCGCCGCTCGCGAGATGTCTGGTGTCCTTGCCTGTATGGTTGTCCTCACCGCGTACGAATTACTCCGGCGAGCTGATCACCCCTGGGCGAAGGAGCGAGTGGCTGGTCGGGCGAGACTTCGTGTATGCGAACATCGACCACTACTTCGATTATCTATTTCGGGCGCGTTGTGTCTCCGTTGCCTTCGGCGCGGCGTGTGGTACTCTCGTGTATCTCTGGACCTCGCAGCTATTCGGCCGCGCCGCCGCTTTGGTTGTCGCGACACTCTGGCTCTTGGATCCCGGAGTCCTGGCTCACTCGGGCCTGGCGACGGTGGATGCGGGCTCGACTTTTTTTGGACTCGGGGCGACCTACCTGTTTTGGAGGTGGATGCGGTGGCCGACCTGGGTCGGCGCCGGCCTGGTTGGCCTGGCGCTGGGGCTCGCTCTCGGGTCGAAGTTCAGCATGCTAGCCCTCGGGCCCTCGTGGGCGATCATGGCCGGTCTGGCGCTCACTCAACGATCGAGAACGGCCGGGCCTTCTCAGTCGCCCGGCCGGAGGGACTGGTTAGCCGCGCAACTGTTGCTCATTCTCTCGTTCGCGCTCGTGGTGCTGAACTGCTGCTACGGCTTTGAGGGGACCTTCACGCGCTTGGGCGACTACCGGTTCGTGAGCGTCTTCCTTGGTGGAGGGGCTCATTGCGGCGAGGGCGATGCCACTCTGATTCCGTGCGTCTTGAATCGGTTCCGTGGATCCGCCTTCCACAATTTACCCGTCCCGCTGCCGGCTCCCTACCTTCAGGGATTCGACTCACAGAAGCGTGAGGAGGAGTTGGGGCTGGTACGCATCTGCGATGGGCGGTTGACGCGTGAGGGAGATCTATTGGGCCCGCTCAGGACGCTCACTCGGAAGCTTCCGCCCGGCACCCTCATTTTGCTCGGGTCATGCATTCTGCTGGCTTTCTTTCGGTTCCCGGGGGAGGATCTCCGAGCGTTGCTGGTTGTCGCGGCGACTGGCGTCGTCCTGCTGGTGCTCCTGTCGATGCAGACCGGGCTGAACTGGGCGTTTCGTTATTCCCTGCCCGCGCTGCCATACTTGTTCGTTGCTTCAGGTTCACCGATTCGGGCCGCCTGGGGCAGCCGACCCTGGCGCTCGCTCGTCATCTTTTGCCTGGCTTGGAATGCGTATGAGCTATTCGCCGTCGCTCCCTATTATCTTTCTTACGCGAATCCAGTCGTTGGAGGGACCGAACGCGCCCACCGTTACCTTCTCGGAAGCAATTATGATTGGGGCCAAGACATCCTTCGCTTGAAGCGGTGGGCCGACAAGCACCCGCAGGCCAAGCCCTTGGTCTTCACATGCTACAATGCGGTCGAACCGGAGGTGGTGGGCCTGAGCCTGACGGCTCTGCCCAAAGGCCCTCCGGGTTATGGACGACGCGCCGGGACCAGCAACCCGTTCCAGCCGTATTACCTGGCCGTCAGCACGAATATTCTCCACGGGTTGGCCTTGCCCATCCCTCAGGAGGGGGGAGCGCCGGTTTTCGGTTCGCTGACATCCCGAAGGGGATGGGACGGTCTGGAGCCCTTCGCCCGGCCGGCGCCCTCGATCCTGGTATATTATATCGTCAACGACGATTACGACGTTTACATCGATCCAAGGGGAGTCTCCCCCAGGGACGGGGCGACGCCGTAGCCAGCGGATACTGGCGACGCGCGGGTTGGAGGCCCGTGGGTAGGAGAAACCGGGACGGGTTTTCTCGGTCAACCGGACGAGTTCGCGGGGTGAGGGAGTTGGTCTCCCTCGCTGTCGGAGGCGGAGGGTGGTTCCTGTTGCGAGGAGGTCGCGAGATGAGAGCGAAGGCGAAGTACTTCGAGATCGGTCTGTCTTTCGTGGTCATCATGGCGTTCGGTCTGATGTCTGCATCGAACATGGGCATGACCCTGGCGGTGACGCGTGCAGGCTTGCTGGACGATGAACAGGCCGCTGCGTGCCTGGGCGGGGCGACATGTTCTCCCACGGGAGGGCCCAACTGCGGCGACTCCAGCCACGCGTGCACGACCGGCGACTGTACGGCAACCTCGTCGCTTTGCACATGGAATGGCACCATGTGCGTCATGCTTGGTCAACTCAGCCCGCCGTGGACCTTCCCCTGCGCTAGGAGAGCGTCCGAGAATTGTCCTGCGACCTCCCCTTGGCCTTGGCGATT
>JBMFUH010000614.1:0-4665 GCA_049966735.1 Isosphaeraceae bacterium | reverse complement strand
GAGAGTCCTCCGCGGCTTCCATCCCTGCTTGACCGCCTCACCGATGGCCCGGCACATCTCCAGCGTGGCGGCCGTGCCGCTTCCCGGATCAACGGCCCCGTAAACCCAGGCGTCGCGGTGATTGCCCACCATGATCCAGCGCTCGGGGTCGACCGTTCCCTGGATGGTCGCGATCACGTTCCAGATCGGCCGGATCTGGTAATCCATCGACACCGTGAAGCTGAGTTCCGCGGGACCGGGCCCGACGTGATAGGCCAGAGGCAACCCTCCCTGCCAGCCCGCGAGAACGTTCGGACCGGCAAGCAGGCGAATGATCTCCTGCGCCGTGTCGTAGCTGATCGGCAGCGAGGGGATCGTCGCGAAGTAGTCCTGGCGCTTCAGGCCGGTCTTGGCTTCCCAGTCCGTCCCATCGGAATAGGTGGTTCCACCTATGGAATGGTCGAACGGAAAGCCAGTCGTGCCGTCAAAGGGCAGCCGTTCGGCATTCTTCACCGACGGCCCCTTCGGCGTTGACGGATCTCCCGGTCCCAGGGAAAGGAACTGGACGCTGCCGCGCTGGACCGCCGAACCGGGACGGTTAGGACCTGTTGGATAGACATCGCCTTTGGCGTAACCGTCATCAGCCGGGTCGGAGTAGATCAGGATTCCCTTGGCTCCGCGCTTCTGGGCATTGAGGACCTTCAGTCCCCGGAAATTACCGCCGTAGCGAGCCAGGACGATCTTGTCCTTCACCGAGATGCCCAGCTTCTCGAGAGCCTTGAAGTCTTCGGGCCGGGCGTAATTCACATAGACGACCTGGCCTGACGCCGTGCCGCTGACTCCGTAACCATGGAATGCGCCGAACGCGTCGCTGCTGGCCGAGTCCTTGTCGGTCGATAGGGGGGCTTCATCGACCACCAGGCTCTTCTTGACCGGGCGTTCGAGTTCCAGGTCCGGCTTATGATCGGGATAGTTGAGCAACACCTCATAGGTGACGATCTCGGTCTTCCAGCCCCACTCCTGGAGCCGGTCGCGGACGAAGAGGGCGGTCTTGTAGTCGGCGGGGGTGCCGGCCACGTGCGGTTCCGCAGTCAGGGCTTTAAGCCACTTGCGGGCGTTCTCGGGAGTGGGTGCGGCCAGGGCCTTCGCCTCGGCCTGAAGCTGCCTGGCACGCGAGCCAGGCGCGAAGCCCAGAGGCGTCGCCGAAGGCGCCTGCGCCCACGTCATCTTGCCCAGGCTGAAGACAAGCAACGTCAACACGAAGCCGGTTCGCCGCATCGAAAGCCCTTTCTTCGAATCAGACGCTTGACAGAATCACAAGATCGGCGGCAGACTCAGGCCAGGTATGGCCCGTGGCACAAGATACCAATCTTGTGAAGATGCCGCCAAGAACCACAAGATCGGAATCTTGTCCCACGGCTTTCCCGTCCCGACCGGCGGAACACGGGTCCTGTGAGATCCGGAACGATGCCAGTGATCCCGCTGCTTCTCGTTCTCCTGGCTCAGGCCGGCCCTGCCGACGCAACGGCATCCGCTCCAACTGTGATCAGCGGGTACGTGCCGACAGGTTCGCCCGATGTGCTCTGGGACCTCGGCCTCCTGGCCCGGCTCCGCGATCCGGCAGTCCAGGCGATCGGTTTCAGCTCGTACGACCGGACCGGGGGCAACAACGACGGCTTCAGCGGCACGTACTCGAAGCTGCGGCTCGAGAATGGCAACTCGGTTCTGGCCGAGACCAAGGGCCCCGGGATCGTCCAGCGCATCTGGTTCACCCACACCTCCGGAGCCAAACCAGGGCTGCTGGGCGGCAAGCAAGAGCACGTGAAGATTTACCTCGACGGTTCCGATCGCCCCGCGCTCGACATCCCCCTGGAACTTCTCTTCTCGGGGAAGCATCCCCACTTCCCGCGGCCTTTGGTCTTCGAGGGATCGGGAGGCTATGTGTCGTACGTGCCGATCCCGTTTCAAAGCGGCTGCAAGGTCGCGGTGGAAGGGCAAGGCGTGCGGTTCTACCAGATCAGCCTTTTGCGATTGCCCCCCGGCACGAAGGTCCGAACGTTCACCGATCAGCCTGGGCCGGACGTCGCTCGAGAGCTGGCGCATGCGGCGGAGCTCTGGTCGCATCCGGCCGATCTGGAAGCCCGGGAGTTTGCAGGCGCCTCGGTGGCTGCCTACGACATTGAAGGGCTCAGTCAGAGCACGCACGAATACGGCCTCCGGGCCGGACCGGCAACGATCCGCGCCCTGGAACTCACGCCGGCCAAGGGGACCGAGGAGGCCTGGAAAGCCACCCGCCTGCGCATCGCCTGGGACACCGACAACTCCCAGGACTCGGCGGTCGACCTGCCTCTGGGCCACGCCTTTGGCTGGGTCGAGGGGTCGAACGATTACCAGTCGCTGATCCTGGGTCGACACCTTGGCAGATGGTACAACCGTTTTCCCATGCCCTATCGCCGCCAGGCGATCGTGCGGCTCGACACCGAGAAGCCGCTCAAGGGAACATTGCGAGTCTGGACCACGCGGGGAGTCCACGCCGACGATGGGTACGTGCACGCGGCGTTGCGCCAGGCGGTTCCGACTCGTTCGAAGGAGGAGTTCGGCTGGCTCAAGGAAGAGGGGCACGGCCACTTCGCGGGCGTTCTCTTGATGACCGAGGGGAAGGCCAAGCTCCCTTACTGGCTGGAGGGGGACGACCTTTTCAACATCGATGGCCGGCTGGCCATCCACGGCACCAGCACCGAGGACTACTTCAACTGCGGCTGGTACGCGCTGCCCGGCCGGCTCGATCGACCGGCCTGCTACCCCTCGCATGGGTTCCCGGTCTACCGTAAGCTGGGAGAGACCTGGCAGGCCGCGGCGTACCGCTGGCAACTGGCCGACCCGGTGCCGTTCGCGCGATCGATCAACGCCGGCATCGAGCACGGCGGCCTGAACAACGTCAATGCCAGCTACCGCGCAGCGGTTTTCTGGTATTCCGAGCGGCCCGGCCTGGGTCAGGCCGCTCACTGAGAGACGCCCCCCGCGGAAACTCTGGTGACATTGCCAATCTGGCTTGAACAGGAGATGAGCATGCCTCTTTCCTTCACGGTCGGCGGTGCCCGCGGCACCTTCGAGCCCCAGTTTGCCGCCGAGGTGGCCGACGTGCTCGACCAGGCCTTCGGCGCGGAGGGAGAGTGGGAAGGAACGACCTCGGTCCACTACGGCGAACAGGCCGACTGGGGCTGGGCCGAGCTTCAGCGCAAGGCCGCGGAGGAACTCGGTCGCGAATCCGTGACCAACCTGCTGGCGATCGGCGCCGAGCAGGGGGGCGTCTATCTTCCGGCCCATGTGCGAACGGTCTGCTTGCCCCTGTCGGCCGGCGCCCCGCTGTCGTGCGCCAGCCTTCCCGGCCTCCGGTCGGAGCTGGCCCTGCTGGCCGAGCGCTGGGAGCTGCCGCTGGATGATGACGGCCTGAACGAACTCTTGAACGTGACCTGCGACCCGGACGACGGCTTCGTCGCCGACGCCCCCGAGATCCTCACCTTCGCCCGGTTGGCCCTGGCCTCCAACGAAGCCCTCCGCCGCGACTGCCCACTCTGGCTGCTGGGTAGCGCCGAGAGCGCGGAATCGTAGAAACGAGTCCTCGAACACGACGAGTCACTTTCTGCTCAGGTACGCCAGGAGCCCGATGCCGAAGAGCAGGAACGACGAGCCCACGAAGATCGACGCCACGATCAGGAAGGCCGCCTGGCGGTCGTGAAGCCACCAGGCGAATGCCAAAACGGCTCCCATGCCCTGAAGCAGGCAGAGCAGCAGGTAGAGCTTGAGCGGGTTGTACGTGGCGATGACCTCGATCATGTACTGGGTCGTGCGCAGCGAATCACGGATAATCCTCACCTTCGACTGACCCACCCGCCGGTGGTATTCAATGGGCAGGTAGGCGATGAACTTGCCGGTCAACGTGTAAATCAATGTCAACGTGGTGGTGAAGCTGAATCCCCGGCAGAGATCAGCAAAATAGGGCAATGCCTGCGACTTCCGGAACGCGCGCAGGCCCGAATTGATGTCGGGAATGCGCGAGCCCGTGGTGAACTCCGCGAGCGCCTTGAACAACAGGCGTGCAGGGATCTTCCAGATCGAGTCATACTGATGCGATCCCTGGCGCGCTCCGACCGCCATGTCGAACCCTTCCTCGATCTTCTGGACCAGCTCGCTGATCCGGCCGACGGGATAGCTGCCATCCGCGTCGGTGATCACGATGATGTCGTTCCGCGCGGCCTTGATGCCGCTCATCAGGCTCAACCCATAGCCTCCATTCGCCGGGTGTCGCAGGACAGTCGCCCCGGCTGCCGCCGCCAGCTCGCCGGTCCTGTCGGTCGACCCGTCATCGACGACGATGATCTCGCCATCTGGGTCGTGGAACCGGACGGCCTCGACAACCGAGACGATACTCTGCTCTTCGTTATATGCGGGAATGATCACGGAAAAACGGGACATGGCTCCTCAAGGGGCAAAGGGGGACCTCGGGGCGGGCGATGGAAGGATTGCTGGCGGAGGACTTCGGTACACGCCGGCTTGCCGGAGGGTGATGAGAACTCGTGCCAGCCGGACACGCTCCGGAAACGCGCCGGAATGAGCAGGCAGAAGTCGTGGATCAGAGGTTAAGAGAGCCAGTGTGATCCGGGCGGAGGCGTCATCGCCCGCGCG
>JBMFUH010000613.1:2472-4675 GCA_049966735.1 Isosphaeraceae bacterium | reverse complement strand
TGCCGTTTTTAGGCATCGACATGTTCGTCGACCCCGGCGACCGACCGTTCGCCGCGTACGATGTCTCCGGTTTAAAGATTGGCATGCACATCTGTTATGATGGATCATTTCCTGAAACGGCACGCGTGCTCACGCTTCTGGGCGCCGAGCTGATCGTCTTGCCGACCAACTGGCCGACGCATTCCGAGTGCGCGGCGGAGCACATGATTCCCACCCGGGCCATGGAAAACACGGTCTACGTGATGGCGGTCAACCGCGTGGGCGTGGAGAGCGGCTTCCGGTTCATCGGCTCCAGCTCGATCGCCGACCCCTCCGGCACCGTGCTCGCCCGCGCCGGGGGCGACGAGGAAGAACTGCTCCTGGCCGACATCGACCCGCTGCGCGCCCGGAACAAGCACCTGGTGCGCGTCCCCGGCCGCCATGAGATCAACCGCATCGCCGACAGACGCCCGGCATTTTACGGGCCGATCGTGGAACCGAACGGGAGAACCTGATGCGGGACGTCCGCCCACCCTGTGGCGAGTGGTCAGTTGTCAGTGGACAGTTGTCAGCGAAGCGTGGATAGTGGGCCGTGGGCATGGCGAATGGCGAATGGCAAATGACAAATGGCCACTCACGGCCCTCCACTCGCCACTTGCCACTCGGAGGGGACATGGGCTCACTGTCTCGGCTGGAAAACCTGGATCGGCTCAAGTCGCACGAGACCTGGGACATCGTGGTCATTGGCGGCGGGGCGACGGGGCTGGGAACGGCGGTCGATGCCGCCTCACGGGGCTATCGCACGGTCCTCCTCGAGGCCCGTGATTTCGCCCACGGCACGTCGAGCCGGAGCACCAAGCTGATCCACGGCGGCGTGCGCTACCTTGCCCAGGGCAATCTTCCGCTGGTTCGCGAGGCACTCCGCGAGCGGGGCCTCCTGATCCAGAACGCTCCCCACCTGGTCCACGCGCGGGATTTCCTGGTTCCCGCGTACCAGTACTGGCAATTGCCCTACTACGGCGCGGGGCTCTGGCTGTACGACCGGCTGGCCGGCAAGCTGGGGCTGGGCCACTCTCGCTGGATCTCCCGGGCCGAAACCGTTGCGCGCGTTCCGACCATTCATTCCGCCGGGCTCAAGGGATCGATTCTTTACACCGACGGTCAGTTCGACGACGCCCGGCTGGCCATCGCGCTGGCCCGAACGCTGGCCGATCTGGGCGGACTGGCGCTCAACCACATGCCGGTCACCAGGCTCATCAAGCGGGAGGGCCGCATCACCGGAGTGGAGGGACGGGACGAGGAGACTGGCGCTTCGCTCGAAGTCCCGGCGCGGGCCGTGGTCAATGCGACAGGCGTCTTCGCCGACACGGTCCGCCGGATGGACGATCCGGGCGTCACGCCGATGATCGCCCCCAGCCAGGGTGCACACCTGGTGCTCGATCGCTCGTTTCTGCCCGGCACGACCGCGCTCATGGTTCCCCGGACCGACGACGGCCGCGTGCTCTTCGCGATCCCCTGGCTTGACCGGGTGCTCCTGGGCACGACCGATACGTCGATGGCTGTCGTGCCAGCCGAGCCGCGACCGCTCTCCATGGAGATCGACTTCCTGCTCGATCACGCCAGGCGCTACCTCGATCGTGCCCCGGGCCGAGGCGATATCAAGAGCCTCTTCGCCGGCCTGCGTCCGCTCTATCGGCCCGAGGGCGCGGAGGGGACCACGACGGCCAAGCTGTCTCGCGAGCATGCCGTCTTCGTGTCGCAATCTGGCCTGGTGACGGTCACGGGGGGCAAGTGGACGACCTATCGCACCATGGCCAGGGATGCCGTGGATCACGCCGCCCGCGTCGCCGGCCTTCCTGGCCGACCTTGCGAAACGGCCACGCTGAAACTTCATGGAGGGGACCAGTGGGCAGTGGGCAGTGGCGAGCGGCTAGTAGGGTCCGCTGTGCGGACCGAGCCTGAGCCGAGGCTTATACACCAAACACCAGACTATTACGGCTCGGACCTCTCGGCAGTTCTGGACCTGAGCCGGAAGCATCCCGACTGGGCCCTTCCGCTCCACCCGTCGCTTCCCTACACTCCCGCCGACGTGGTCTGGGGAGCGCGGCACGAGGCGGCAAGAACCGTCGAGGACGTCCTTTGCCGCCGCACCCGTACCCTTTTTCTCGACGCCCGCGCCGCGATGGAGATCGCCCCCCGTGTCGCCGAACTGCTCGCCGCGGAG
>JBMFUH010000613.1:0-2462 GCA_049966735.1 Isosphaeraceae bacterium | reverse complement strand
GCTGGGTCGCGATCAGACCTGGCAAAGCGAGCAGATCGAGCAATTCCGCACGTTGGCGGCCGGTTACGTCGTCGATGGCGCAGCGACGTGAAGCTGGCCGCCCTCGCACTGGTCAACGGTTTTTGAGGGCGATGTCGCCCACGTCGGTCGTCTCGCCCGGCTTGACCTGCGCCTTGGCAGACGCGAAGCGAAGGTCCTTGTTGATCATTCCCGCGTTGACCTCCAGGTGATATTCGCAGCCCGCGGGAACATTCACGATCTCGAACCGGCCCTCCCGATCTGATCCGACGTTGGCGAGCGTCAGCGTGTAACCCTCGGTGGATTTGACATCCAATCGGAGCGACGAGCCGGGGACCGGCTGGCCGGCAGCATCCACGGCCCGGGCCTTGATCGTGCACAGGGGTTCGAGGGTGACGACGACCGGCCCTTTCGCGTCATCCCCCGCGCGGAGCCGAACCACCTTGCCAAGTTTCCGCCCATGGTGGCGGATCACAATGTTCCGTACCTCGTCGTGTCGAAAGCTCGGCATATTAAACATGCCCTCATCAGATGCATAGCTTGCGTGGAGTACCTGGCCGCCGGCAACCGAGGCGTCGGGCAAGGGCTGGCCCTGGGGGTCGACGACCTTGATGCGGAGCGTCTGCCCGGGGTCAAGCTGGGCATCGAGCGTCAGGCTCTCCGTTCCTTCGGGAGGGTTGATCTCCACGAGCGTGTTCGGCCAGGTCTTGCCGGGCGTGAGTGGCATGGACACCGCTTGGAACCCGCTCCCGTTCGCGTCCGTGACCACAAATCCCATCGACACCCCGGTAAGTACGCCTTTCTTCGGTCTGTTGTACCAGGTAGGGAAGTGCCCGTTCTTGTCCATGCCCTTGATCTTCTCGGCCCCGACGCCGGTACGATAGGGGGTCTTGCCGAAGCTGGCCACTCCCACGATCGCGTGGCCGGGCATGCCGACGAGCCTGTAGGTGCCATCGGCCCTGGTGACGCTCGGGGCCAGAAAGCCGTTCGGTCCCGCGTCTGTGTTGAATTCGGGAAGCGCCCCGACATAGGCATTATCCTGGAGCGGCAGGTAATACAGCCGCGCCCCCGAGACGGGCTTGCCGGTGGCCTTGTCGGTGATCTTGCCGCTGATCATGAGCCCTCGATGCAGCTCGATCGTGAGGCGCACCGGCGCGTTGCCCTGCGGGTCGTCGACATCGACTTCCCTTGCGAAGTAAGGCTCGCCATCCTTGGGAACGGCGATCAGCACGTTGCCTTTCGCCCTGGGCATGCCGACGATCCGGAAATGACCGTCGCCATCGGCGACCGTTTTCAGGTCGCGTATCAAGGTTTCTGCGAAGGTGAAAGTCGATCCGGCGAATCGGAAGCTCTCGACCGACACGCCCGCAATCGGCTGCTTCGTCTTCGCGTCGAGCACCACGCCTTCAATCGGTCGGCTCGGCCGGGCCTTATAGGTGAAGTCTGCGCCGTGGATGGATTGGGGTCCCGGTCCGTACATGTCCAGGAACCCGCGCGCCGGGATGGGGTCGATCTTCCGCGTGACGACATTGATCGATGTACAAGCAATCGTATCGCCTTTGATTGTCAGGCTGATGACGCGTTCGGCTCCGAAACCTTCCAGGCGGAATCGGCCGTCGTTATCGGTGGTGGCTTCGCGCCGGACGCCGCCCGGGACCTTGCGGTAATCGCCGACGCGCCAGTCCGCAGTCCACTGCCACTCACCGTTCTTGACCGCCTCGATCCATGGGGTCAGGTCGCCCGACTTCGGCCCCCGCACCCATTTGACCTTCACGGACACGCCCGCGACCGGCCTTCCTTCAAGATCAACGATGCGCCCCGTGATCGGCACGTCAGCCTTGTGGGCAGCGGCTTTTGGCGGTGCTTGAGCCTTGGCCTCGCGTTGCTCCGCACCTGCGCCGAGCATGCCGGCGCAGACGGTTCCCGCGAACCCGATGGCAAGCACGACGGCCAGCGCACCCTTGGCCATGCGGGTCGAAAGCGAGCGCGAGGTGTTGAGGATTCGGGCGACCCGGCGGGCGAGCATCGAACGCAGGGAGATCATGCCGACCGCCGTGGCAGCCCTGGGCGGCAACGACCGCGAGGCAAGCGAGACAAGCTGGGCCGCATAGCTCGCGCGATCGGCCCCGAATTGCACGACGTGATCGTCGCAGACCTCTTCGGCCGCTCTTTCCAGGCGCCGGGCCAGCATCCAGAAGAGCGGTTGGACCCAGAGCGCCAGCGCGGTGACCCGGCGGAGCAGGTTCCAGACTCCGTCATGCCGCGCCAGGTGGGCAAGCTCATGGACGAGCGTGTCGCGCGGACGCTCCGTTCCGTCCTCCGGCAGAAAGATGCAAGGTTGCCAGACCCCGTCCAGGCAGGGGCTCGCGAGAAAGGGACTGAGCAGCACCCGCGGCGCCTGCACGCCCATCCGTGCGGCCAGTTCGCGGCAGAGCGCACAGACC
>JBMFUH010000612.1:0-4680 GCA_049966735.1 Isosphaeraceae bacterium | reverse complement strand
ACCGTGGCGTTCATGAAGACGGTCGCCAAGCCCTGGATCGCTTTCAAGGTGCTGGCGGCCGGAGCCATTCCGCCGGCCCAGGCTTTCCCCTATGCGTTCAAGAGCGGGGCCGATTTCATCGCGGTCGGCATGTTCGATTTCCAGATCAAGGCCGATGCCGAGCTGGCCCAGCGGGCCATCCGGCACCATCAAAAGCGTGAGCGGCCCTGGCGAGCCTGATGCGGCCCGCGCCGGTGTGTATCGCCCCAAAACGGAATGAATTCCGTTCTACTCTCCCCGCCGTGGGCGCCGGTGTTGGAAAAAGAAGACAAGCGCGGGATGGACCATGAGAATTGGTTCATTCTGCCCCGATAGGCCGGCCCGATCTTGATGCATCGGGCCGATTTCGAGATGATGAGGATGCTTGGGTCACGGAGCGACCGGCTCTGAGGACCGTGCTGGTTCTTTGCTGGTATTCCGTGACTGGTTCACATGGCAGTGTGGGTGACCACTTCATCTCCACTCTTCCTGCTTGACCAGGAGCCATCATGAAACATGCTTTGCTTTTCGCCGCGGTGGTGATCGTCGCCTCGATGTGGTCGACGCCGGCCCGAGCTCAGTTCGGTTTTGGTGGTTTGGCGAACAAGAATCCGGCTGATCAGATCAAAACGGATATGAGTACGATCAGGGGGCGGATCAGTGAGTATTCTCATGCACAGTCGCACCAATCCCGGATCAGCCGTCCCAGGGTGACCAATCCCGCCTCAATCGATGAGTTTGGCCGGATGGATCTCGCGGGTCGGGCCGTGCCCGGATACCCCATGGTGCGGGGTGACTTGCGCGGTCATACCTATGTTTCCCGAGGCGGGGCCAATGGCGGCGGTCGGCGGTCTCACCCGACTCGGAGAAGGTGATTCACTCGACTCGGAGAAGGTGCTGCCGGCCGAGTTGGCCGGCATCGTCTCCAGACTCGGATCACTCACCCCGGCGTACTCTGACGCTTCGCCGGGGTGAACGTGAAGTCATGGCCGTTCCAGTCGATCCGGACCACATCTTGCGGATTGATTCGTTGCTCCAGTAACGCCGTGGCCAGTGGGTTGGCCAGACGCTGCTGGATCACCCGCTTGAGGGGTCGCGCGCCGTAGGCCGGATCAAACCCCTCCTCGACGAGCCGGTTCCTGGCCTCGTCGCTGACCTCGAGCGTCAGCTCAGTCTCGGCAAGCTGGTGCTCCAGCCGCTTGAGTTGTAGCCCCACGATCTCCTTGATCTCGGGCTTGCCCAGCGGGTGGAAGATGATGGTCTCATCGATCCGGTTGAGGAACTCGGGCAGAAATGCGCCCCGCAGGAGGTTCTGGACCTCACGCCGCATCGCCGACTCGTTGCCGGTTCCCGACAGGTCGGCGATGATCTGGCTGCCCAGGTTCGAGGTCATGATGATGACCGCATTCCGGAAGTCGACGGTTCGACCCTGACCGTCGGTCAGACGGCCGTCATCAAGCACCTGAAGGAGCACGTTGAACACGTCGCGATGGGCCTTCTCGATCTCGTCGAGCAGGACCACGGAATAGGGGCGGCGGCGGACGGCCTCGGTAAGCCGCCCTCCTTCCTCGTACCCCACGTAGCCCGGAGGCGCACCGATCAGCCGGGCGACATTGTGCCGCTCGCCGTACTCGCTCATGTCGATGCGAACCATGGCTGTTTCGCTGTCGAAGAGGAACTCCGCGAGCGCCTTGGCCAGTTCGGTCTTGCCCACCCCGGTCGGCCCCAGAAAGAGGAACGAGCCGATGGGCCGGTTCGGGTCCTGCAATCCCGCCCGGCTGCGCCGGACCGCGTCGGCGACCGCGTGCACGGCGTCGTTCTGGTCCACCATCCGCAGGTGGATCTGAGCCTCGAGCTTGAGCAGCTTCTCCCGCTCGGTCGTCAGCATCCGCGAGACCGGTACCCCGGTCCACTGACTGACGACCTCGGCAATCTCCTCGGAGTCGACCTCCTTCTTGAGCAACCGGCGCGTCTCCTTCGGTTGACCGTCGCCCTGGGCCTCGGCATGGGCGATCTTCTTTTCCAGGTCCTGGCGCTCGGCGTCGAGCCGGGCAAGCTCCTGGTATTGCCGTTCGTCGGGGCGTTCCCCACGCTGTTGCATGGCGTGAAGATTGTCCATGCCTCGCTTCAGCTCCATCTGGACCTGTGCCAGCCGCTCCCGCAGTTTCTGCACGTCGCCCAGGCCGGACTTTTCCATTTCCCACTGCCGGCGCAGGTCCTGAAGCTGCTTCTCGACGCTGGCGATCTCCTCCTCGACTTCGGCCAGCCGATCCACGGCGTGCTGCTCTTCCTCCTGCTGGAGCATGCGCTGGGCGAGTTGAAGCTGGAGCAGCCTGCGCTGGAGGACGTCGATCTCGGTCGGAACCGATTGCAACTCCATCGAGAGCCGGCTGGCCGCCTCGTCGACCAGGTCGATGGCCTTGTCGGGCAGGAAGCGGTCGGTGATATAGCGGGCGGAGAGCTTGGCCGCCGAGACGAGGGCCGAATCCTTGATCTTGACCTTGTGGTGGACCTCGTAGCGTTCCTTGATGCCGCGGAGGATCGCGATCGTGTCGTCGATGGATGGTTCACCGACGAAAACGGGCTGGAAGCGTCGCTCGAGAGCCGGGTCCTTCTCGATGTGCTCGCGATACTCGTCGAGGGTGGTCGCGCCGATGCAGCGCAAGTCGCCGCGGGCCAGGGCCGGCTTGAGCAGGTTGGCCGCGTCCATGGAGCCTTCCGCCTTGCCCGCCCCCACAACGAGATGAAGCTCGTCGATGAACAGGATGATTCGTCCGGCGGACTGGGTCACCTCCTTGAGCACAGCCTTGAGCCGCTCCTCGAACTCGCCTCGGAATTTCGTGCCGGCGACGAGCGCCCCCATGTCCAGGGCGATGAGCTTGCGATTTTGCAGCGACTCCGGAACGTCGCCGGAGACGATGCGCTGGGCCAACCCCTCGGCGATGGCCGTCTTGCCCACGCCCGGCTCACCGATCAAGACAGGATTGTTCTTGGTCCGACGGGACAGCACTTGGACCACGCGGCGGATCTCCGAGTCGCGGCCGATCACCGGATCGATCTTGCCCTTGCGGGCCAGGTCGACCAGGTCGCGGCCGTAGCGCTCGAGCGCCTGGTACTTGTCGTCGGGATTCTGGTCGGTCACTGTTTGGCTGCCGCGGACCTTCTGCAAGGCGCGAAGGATCTCCTGATCGTTCACGCCCAGAGCTTCGAGCAGTTGCTGGGCCCTGGTCTTGACCTTGGTCAGACCCAGCAGCAGGTGCTCGACCGAGACATACTGGTCCTTCATTCGCTCGGCCTCGGCCTGGGCCGAGTCGAGCACGGAGACGAGGTCCGGACCCAGCGATTGCTCGCCGCCCGTCACCCTGGGCAGAGCATTGAGTCCCTCTTCGGCCGCCTTCTTCACCTGGGAGGGGGTCACGCCCAGTTGTGACAGGAGGGCATGGATGACCTGCTGCCGCGGATCGAGCAGTGCGGCGAGCAGGTGCATCGGCTCGATCCGCTGATGTCCACGGTCTCGCGCCAGGGACTGCGCGCCCTGCACGGCCTCCTGACTCTTTATCGTGAGACGATCAAATTGAAATGGCATGGGACCGTTGGTGGTTAGTGGTTAGTGGTCAGTGGCTAGCGCGCTTCTCGCTTGCATTGCACACGGTGCTTTGCGCTGGGGAGGCGCTCTCGCCGACGCGAGGATTCTTGGGCCACGGATGAAACGCGGATGGGATGCGGGGAGGAGGGCCGGCGAGACAGCCCTGGCGCCGGGGCATTCAGGAGATGTCTTCTCCCCGATCCGTATGTCATCCGTGTTTCATCAGTGGCCGATTCTCCCCGCCCCATCCTGGAAACACATTCGGACTTGCGCAATGCGCCTGGGAGGCGCTCTCGTGGTGAGTGGCCAGTGAGTCGCAAACGCGCATCCACTCACCAGCCACTCGCCACTCGTCACTTCTTCTCCTCAAACTCGACGTCGATGACGTCTTCGGGCTTTTGACCTTCGGGGCCGCCGTTGGGTGACGAAGACGGGCCCGCGCCCTGCTGGGGCCCGGGACCGCTCCCGGCGCCCTGTGCGGCGCCCGCCGACGCGTAGAGGTGTTGGGCCATGGCCTGGCTGGCCTTCTGGAGTTCGTCGACGGCCCGGTTGATGGTCGACGCGTCGTCTCCCTTCTTGGCCTCGTTGACCTTGTCCATGGCTGCCCGCAATGCCGACTTGTCGGAATCGCTGAGCTTGTCCTTGTGTTCCTCGAGCAGTTTCTCGAGCGAGTAGACCTGCTGCTCGGCGGTGTTCCTCGCCTCGGCCAGTTCACGCTTCTTCTTGTCTTCGCTGGCGTGCGATTCCGCGTCGCGTTGCATCCGGTCGATCTCGTCCTTGCTCAGGCCGCCGGACGATTCAATGCGGATGGTCTGCTCCTTGCCGGTTCCCTGGTCGCGGGCGGTGACGTTGAGGATGCCGTTGGCGTCGATGTTGAAGGCGACCTCGATCTTGGGTACGCCCATCCGCGCGGGGGGAATGCCCTCGAGGTTGAAATCGCCGAGGAAGCGGTTGTCGCCGGCCATCGGTCGTTCACCCTGGTAAACCTTGATGGTGACGGCGGTCTGATTGTCGTCGGCCGTGGTGAACACCTCTTTTTTCTCGGTGGGGATGGTGGTGTTGCGCGGCACGAGCAC
>JBMFUH010000611.1:0-4685 GCA_049966735.1 Isosphaeraceae bacterium | reverse complement strand
GTCGAGCAGGAGTTCGGAGCGGGTCGCGATCGCGTGCAGGTCGGCATCCGGTTGAATTCCCGTGAGGATTCGCTGCAAGGCCTCGGCGACTTTCCGCTCCAGATTGCCGGTCTCGGGCTGATAGCCCCAGGCCTTGCCGCGCTCATGGAGGTACTCGATCGCGCTCAAGCTGGTCTCCTCGCCGCGCTCCACCCGGTCGATATGTTCCTCAAGGTGTTGATCGATGAAGCTCGAGGCGGCGGCGCGGAGCGGCTTGGGGATCGGATAGTTAAGGTCTCCCAATCGATTGAGCACTTCTTCATCCTGGTCGGCGAGTCGGCTGAAGGTGCGCTTGTAGTCCTCGAACCGGTCGGCCAGCACGATGCCGATGATCCTCCTCTGCTCGTCGCGAAAGAGGTCGTCCAGCCGATGGGTTGTGCCGGGAAACTCGCTGCTCAAGAGCTTCATCACGTCGGCCAGCGAATCGCCGCGATACGTGGCCAGGAGCCGGACCTTGATCGCCCGGTAGGCGTCGGGCTCCATTTTCTGGCTGAGCACGGCGTGGAAGTCGAGGCCGCCGAAGTGGACGACGACGAAGCAGGCCTCCGCCTCGGTCAGGATGCGTCGGGATCGAGTCCGCAAGCGCCCCACGGCCAGGTGTCCGCTGCCGCGCGAGCGAATCTCCTGGTCGAGCACCTCCAGGTCGTAGGAATAGACCCGGTTGGAAGTCTCCTCCTCGGCCGAGTGGTAGATCAGGCTGATGGCATGATGCGCCAGCACGCGGTCCAGGTCGACCATCGAGGGGCGGACAATCTGGTTCCAGACCCCTGCCCCGGTGCCATAGCGCGGAATATTGCTGGGAGCGGCGGCCAGCGTCGCGACGAACGCGGGCTCGAAATCGCGCTGAAACTGCCGGGCCAGGGTCAGGGCGCGCGCCGCGTATTGCAGGCACTGCACGGTCTCCAGCCCGCTGATCTCGTCGAAAAACCAGCCGCATGATGTGAACATGAGCATGGCATCCTGCTGCATCTCCAGGAGCCGCAAGGCGTCGGTGGTCTGGGCGGCGTCCATGTCGGCGTGGCCATATTTCGTCAGGAACTGGACCAATGCCTCGGGGTCGTCGCGGCGGAGAATCACGTTGATGAAGGCGTCGCGGGCGACCCAGGGGTTGGGAAAGCAGACGCGGCCTCTGGTGCCATAGAGGTGGTCGATCTGCTCCTTGAGCGTGTCCAACGCCTGGCGGAGCGGTGCGCGCCACTTCTGCTGCCAATCCCCGCGCATCTTGCAGCCGCAGTCGTCGCGCCACCGCTCCACGCCGTGCGCGCAGCTCCAGGAGCTGTTGTTGTAGATCTCGACCTCCCACTCGGGGGGATGCAGCTCGAGGAACTCGCCGTAGTTGGTCAGGCGGATCTCGGGGTCATGGGACAGCTTGTGCAGCACATAGGCCAGCGCCATGTCGCCATGGGCGTGATGATGGCCGTACGATTCGCCGTCGGTGGCGATGTGCATGAGCTGGGGATGTTCCCGACTGGGGTCGAACCCTTGAAACAGCCGTCCCAGGAAGCGGTCGCCCTGATCGAGCAGCCGTTCGAAGGCGACCTGCTGGGAGACGATCCCGTCGTAGAAAAAGAGGTCGATCGACCTGCCGGAAGGGAGCCGGGCCAAATAAGCGCGCGAGGGGTCGATGCCGCCGGGGATCTCGGTCCAGCTCTTCTGGCCCAGCTTGCGCCAGCGCCGGGCCTGGCGGGGGGCCAGGATCGTGAACCGGATTCCCGCCTCGGCCAGCACCTCCAGCGTCTCCAGGTTCACGGCGGACTCGGGCAGCCACATCCCCTCCGGCTCGCGACCGAACCGGCAGCGAAAGTCGGCGATGCCCCAGCGGACCTGCGTCTTCTTGTCGCGCTCGCTGGCGAGGGGGAGAATCATGTGATTGTATGCCTGTGCCAGCGCATTGCCGTGGCCGCGGCGTCGATCCTGGCTGAGCCGGTCCGCCTCGACGATTCCTTGCAGCGTCTCGGGCGACTCGTCGGCCATCCACTGCAAGAGCGTCGGGCCGAAGTTGAAGCTGATCCACGCGTAGTTATTCAGGAGGTTGATGATCCGCCCGTCGCCGTCGACGAGCCGGGCCCGCGTGTTCGGGGCGTAGCATTCGTGGGTGATCCGCTGGTTCCAGTCGTGAAACGGGGCCGCCGAGTCCTGCACCTCGACGACGCCCAGCCACGGATTCTCGCGCGGGGGTTGATAAAAGTGGCCGTGAATGCAGAGATATCGGGGATAGCGCATGGCGAAACTCGTTGGGGCGGCAGGGCGAGGCCGGAGCGACCCGGCCCATCTTCATCCAGGTCGTCACAGGATAAGCGACATCGCCGCGGCGATCAAAGCGGCGGGGTTCTCGCGGCGCGGGGAATCATCGGCAAATCGGCGACCGTGGCAGGGACCGACCGGGGCGACGGCGCGTCGGGGAGACGGAGCGACAGCTCCGTTCCCGCTCGGGCGTGCGACGCGCGCACCATGGCCAGGGCGATCGGAGCATTCCAGCCGGGAGAGACGGCCGACGAGGTCACGAAACCGACTCGCTTGCCGTCGGCCTCGATCTCCGTGCCGGGCGCGGGGGCCTGGGCCGCGGGATCAAGCCGGAGACCGCGGAGAATCTGGTTGACATGCCCCAGCGCGTCGATGCGGGCAACCGTCTCCTGTCCCAGATAGCAGCCCTTGACGAAGTTGATGGCGCGGGCGTCGCGGCCGATTTCCTGGGGCAAGTTGCGCTCGGTGACGTCGCGGCCGAAGACCGGCGTGCCGGCCTCGATGCGCAGGACCTCGAACGACTCGGGGTCGAGTTCCTCCAGACCGAAAGCCTCGCCCCGAGCCTTGAGCAGGGCCAGAACCTTCCCCATGCAGCTCCGAGCGCCGATCAGGCTGAAACCGGACCGGCCGGTCGGAGAATCGCGGACGATCAAGACCGGAAAGCCGTCCATGTTAATGGTCAGGTGAGCGAGGTTGCTCGGTTCGGGCAGCGAGCAACCGAGCTGCCGCATCAGCTCTTCGGCCGAGGGGCCGGCCAGATGGATTTCGAAGGTGGACCCGGACCTGTCCTCCAGCACGATGTCGTCGAAGACGCCGTATTTCTGGAAATGCGGCAAGGCCAGCACGAGCCCGCCGCGGTCCGTGCAAACCAGGATCGAATCGACGCAGGCGAGCAGCTCCACGAATCCCAGCGTCTTCCCCTGCGAACTGGTGACGAAGGCTTCGCAGCCCCGGCCGACCGGCAACCGCTTGACGTCGTTGGTCGTCAGGTTGTGCAAGAACTTCGCCCGATCCGGCCCGGCCACCTCCAGCCTGACCCGGCCCGACCGATCGCTCCAGGCGACTCCCTCAGTGACGGCTCGGTAACTCGCTTGATTCAACATGGTTTGCTACTTGCTCGAGTTCTCAACCGTATCAGCCCTCGCGGATCGTCGCCCGGGTGAGGTCGGCCCGGCTGACGACCAGGCACGAGCCGGCTCGAGAGACGATCCGGCGCACGTCATCGACATCGTCGAGCGGAACCATGAACATGTCCTCAACAACTTGACGATCCAGCCTGCTTTGAAGGTAGACGTCCGCCCAGTCCAGCACCTGGGCCAGCCGACGGCCATCGATGGAGTCAAGGTCCGCTTCGTGTCCGCGCAGGGCCGAAACCGCCTCGCGCGCATCACCCACGGCGCGGAGTCGCTGGAGCGAGGGACCAATCGAGCCCCGGGCCCGCGAAACGGCGACGATCTTGCCGCCGTGGTTCACGAGCCTCGAAGCCGTCACCAGTCCGTCAACCAGCTCGCCGATGCCGGTCTCCGTACCCGGCGCGCCGATGCCCACGACCACGCATTCGGCCCGCGCGGGCGCCTGGTAGTTCCAGAGCTGGTCGACCCGCCGGATTCCTTGATCGCGAACCGGTTCGGCCAGTCCCGCCAGCACGCCGGCCAGCCCCAGGCTTCCGGGTACCAGTCCCAGGTGAAACTGGGTGCCCAAGAGCCAGCTCACCTCGAACGTCTCGTCGAGCCGCACGGCAGGCGTGGCACGCCCCGGCGGATCGCTTTGCAGACGATGGCGGTAGGCTGCCTTCGTGTCCTGGTCGCTCAGTCCCGGAAAGAGCACGCTCCACGGCCCGCGATACCCCAGAACCGGGTCGTACCCCAGTCGTCCCACCGGAATGACGACGTCGGCATCGGTGATGGACCTGTTCAGGTAGATCCGTCTGCCGTCCTTGGTGGTGGAGAGATACGCCATCCTGGACCTGTCACCCGGATCATGTTCCACCAGAGCCATGCCTGGAGGAAGCTCGCCATCGAGCGAGACTCGAGAGTCCTCGCTGGTCACCACGCTCACGTCGCCGGCCTCGACACCCGACTCGCGAAGAATCTCCCCCAGAACGTGAAGCACCGGCTGCACACCGCAAAGCGAACGATCGAGCGCGATCGCCACGCGATCTCCCGGCACGACCATCTGCCTCACGGGCGGAAACTCGAAAGGCTGCTCCAGGACATCCCGCAACGCCGCCTCGGCCGCCTCGGCGCCGAACCCCGGCGGCCCCATCCACGAGCCGACGAGGTTGTCGCCGGAAAGCTCCAGCGCGAGTTGCTCATCCTGAAAAGCCAAGGAGACTTGCATGGGTAACGAACTCGCCCCCGGGCGTTGCCCTGGGCTGATTTGTTCCGCCCCTTCAGGACAAC
>JBMFUH010000610.1:0-4690 GCA_049966735.1 Isosphaeraceae bacterium | reverse complement strand
ATCGCTTGCGAAATCGTGTCCGGCGTACAAGATTCTCGAAGTTCGTAGTACAGAGGGGAGCCTGGCGGGAGCCCTCGACCAGAAAACCGCATTCGCCCTCACGTCCTGATCTGATCCCAGCGCCAGACGGCGAGCAGGGCGAAGATGAAGAGGGGAAGCCAGGCCGCCAGCGGCGCGGCGAGCACGCCGCTTGAGCCCAGGTACTGCGCGACGAGGTTCAGGATGTAGAACATCGCCGAATTGCCCAGCGCGAAGCCCAGGTTGACGAACATATTCCTGCCATAACCGCCGAGCACCAGAGGAAGGGTCATGAACAAGAGGGTCAGCGACAGGAACGGCCGGAGCAACCGGACGTGAATGTTCATCGTGATGTCTTCCCGCTCGGTGCGTCCGCTGGCCGGATCGGACAGGCCATCCATGGCCTCGCCCAGCGACGCGTATGCAAACCATCTGTCCTTCCGCGTCATCGACTTGAACGAGAGCGTTGTGTTGAGGAAAAAGGTGTCGCCCTTCAAGGTGTCCGGATCATCGCCCAGCGGAGGCGGAAACCCTTCCGTATCGGTGAGCTTGGTCAGAATCGAGGTGCCGGGCTTCAGGAAATCGGGTTCAACAGGCGGCGTGAGCGTGGCGCCTCGAATTAGCCATCCTCCGCGCATTGGCGCTCGCGAAGCCTCGGGCGGAATGTAGGTGGCCTGCTTGGCCTGCAGCTTGTGTATCTCGCCGTAGACCTCTGGCCAGATCGTGACAATGAACCTGTCAACGATCGTCCGGGAAGCCCGGTCCGCCGCGGCGCCGTCGATCATGAACCCGCGCGGATCGTAGCGGCTGGGCAGTTGCTTGACCTTTTGAACTCCATCGTCGGCGTGCGTCTTCTGGATTTCCTCGGCATTGCGCGGAATGATGACTTCCTGATTGATCATTGTGAACACGCTGACGATCACCGAGGAGATGAGCACCGGTCGAATGGCCCGATGCGTGCTGATTCCCGCCGCCAGCATCGCCAGGTGCTCGTTGTTCCGCTGCATCCAGGTGACGGTGAAGATGGCCGCCATCATGCCGATCACGCTGCCCAGCAAGTCGAACATGGCGAACTGATGAATGAGGTAATAGCGACCCATCACCGTCATGAGCTGGACGGGTCCATGCGCGCGCTTCTGGAATTCATCCACGTTGGAAAACGCGTCGATCACGATGAAGAGCCCGATCAGCGAGATGTAGCAAATGCAGTAGGCCTTGATGAAGGCCCAGAATCGCTGGCGGTCGAGGATGCGCACGACTTCGTCTCCTCAAGCGTCAATACCATTGAAATAGACGTAATCCAAAGGGACGTCTGGTATTGGTTCACCCTCTCCCCCTGCGAGAGAGGGGAGTAGAACGGAATTCATTCCGTTCTACGCTCACAGGTCAGTACTTGATGATCCGGGGATAAACCAGGATTGCGCCCACCCCGAGGATGACGTTGCCGATCCAGAGGGCAATTCTCGGATCGAGCTGTCCTTCCTTGCCCAGGTTCATGCCCAGCAGCAAGAACGGATAGTAGGCCCCGATCACGGGCAGGAAACAGGTCATGAACGCGCTCAAGAAGTCGCGCTTGGCGAAAAGAATGCCCACCGGGGCCCCCATCAGCACGAACAGGAGGCTGCCGAAGGCCATCGAGAAGCGGAATTGCTTCTCGGTTTCCAACTGGTTTTTGCGCGTCTGCCAGAAGTCATGATCGGCGGACGCCTTCTGGACCGCATCCCACTTGATCTCGTCGAATCGGCCATTGGCGATCTGGAATCCCACGGTCATCACCTGACGCAAGCGGCCCGTGGCGAGATTCCGCCGCAACGCCTTGATCTCCTTCTCGAGTTCCGCGTTGGTGAGTTCCTGGACGGCCTGGTCCTGCCCGAACTTGTTCTCGTGCGGCAGCGGAATCTCCAGGATGTTCTGGTTGATCAGCACGGCATCCTTGTCCGCGCTGTACTTCTGAACCTCGGCCTGGTCGAGGTATACCCGAACCAGTCCCTCCTTGAGAGCGAAGTGCATCTCGGCTCGCTTGGCGATAATCGTGGCGCTATAAGTATCGCTCCCGTCCTTGGCCTTGTCGCGCTTGTTGAAGGTCGCGTCTTTCATGATCCGCCCCTCGACGCCGCTGACCTTGATCTGGAAGGGCCACTGGGGATTGTTGAACTCGAGGTCCCGCTTGAGGAACTTGTAAAATGTGTCTTCCAGGTCCTTGAAGAGCACCATCTTGGCGTTATGAGCGCTCCGGGGAATCCAGCCCCAGCTCAGATAGAGCAACAGACCGCTCAGGAAGGCGGCCAGCAGGATCGTGGGCCAGATTACCGTCATGACGCTCAGACCGGCGGACTTGACGGCGATGACCTCGTTGTCTCCGGCGATCCGGCCGTAAACCACCGTCACGGCGAAGAGCAACGAGACGGGAATGGTGTAGGGAAGCGTGCTGGGCACCACGAAGGGAACAAGCTGGGCCACATCCTGGGGACCGAGCAGCTTGCTCCTCATGGCCTCGGCGGCGACCATGAACAGCACGAAAATCACGGTCATCGTGATTACGGAGAGCAGAAACGCGCGCAGCACTTCTCCCGATACATAGCGCTGCAAGATGCTCATGACGACGGCCTCCCCAGTTCTGCTTCCTTGCCCCTCGCGGGAGAGGGTAGTAGAAGGGAATTCATTCCGTTCTACTCAATACCGTTGCTCCATCAGCCAGTCGTGCGCGAACAGGCGACCAGAGCGGCAGCCAACCGCCGGGCGCCTTCTACCAGTTCATCCTCCGCGGGAATTCCGAACGTGAGCCGCAGGTGATTCCGGGGAACCGGTCCCGGCTCCGGGGCGAACGCATATTCTCCCGGAACGTAAAGCACTCCCTGTTCCAGGCAGCGCTGGAAGAACGGCCCGTCAAACCCCGTGTCAATTTGCTCGGGAAGGGTCATCCAGACGAAGAGACCTCCGCGGGGATGCGTCCAGCGGACATTCCCCCCAACCGGTTCGTTGAATCGCTCAAGCGCCTCCAGAAACACGTCCCGCTTCCGTCCGTAAAGCTCGCGCAACCGCGCGACATGCCGGTCGTAATCACCGCTTGCCAGCACATGCTCGAGGAGCTGCTGGTTGAAGTTGGACGACCCGAAATCGTGATTTCCTTTCAATCTCAAGATCGGTTCCACGAGTCCCCTGGGTAAAACCCCGTAGCCGATCTTGAATCCCGGGCTGAAGGTCTTGCTGAAGGTACGGGCCAGGATCACCGTTTCCCCTTCGCGGTCCAGGCTCCAGATGCTCGGTGGCTCCTGGGAACCGTACGAGAGGCCGTGATAGGCCGCATCCTCGAGCAAGAAAATCCGCCGGTTCGCCGCGATCGACCACCTCCGCAATAGATCCAGAAGCGGCGGCCGCCGCCGCGCCGCCAGACTGATCCCCGTGGGATTGGCATGTTCGGGAATCGTGTAGATCAACTTGACCCGATCGAGCTGGCCTTCGGCCTGGAGCCGGGTCAGGGTTCGATCCAGGGCGTCGATTCGCAAACCTTCCTGATCGATGGGCACCCGGACGGCACGCGCCCCCCGCGTTTCCACCGGGCCGAGAAAGACGAAATAGGTGGGAGACTCCACCAGCACGATGTCCCCGGGATCGAGCAACGCCTCGCAAACCAGGTAAATGAGCTGGGCAGAGCCGGTCGTCACCACCGTCCGGGAAATTGCCTCCTCATAGGTCCCTGAACATACCCCTGCCGACCGCTCCAGACGTTCGATCAAGCACGCCCTCAGCCGGGGATGGCCGATGGTCGTGCCGTATTGCAGGGATCTGCGTCCCTCGTCCTGATCGGCAAAGAGGTTCGAGACCGCCCGTGCCGTCACGTCCACCGGCAACGTCCGCTGATCCACGAACCCGGCCGCGAGCGAGACGATGCTGGGGTTCTCCAGAGCCATCCGCATCAGGTTGGAGATCGAGGGGGCACTGGTCTGGATGGCCGCCTTGCTCAGGGGAACCCGCAACGGCTTCGCGCCAGCGAACTGGTTCGATGAGGGAACTTCAAGCGATTCGGAGGGTACTGTAGCGACCCTCGATCTGGTGTCAAGCTCGGTTTGCATGCAATCCTCACGTCGGTCCATGCGGTGTGGTGAGGCCAGATTCAACTTGTCACGGCGTTGATTTCAGTAAAAGCAAGCAACGGGGAGTGCAGGGCAATCGCCGCCCCACGATCCTCGGTTGGTCGGACAAGCCTGCAGTCCGCCCGGTTCGGTATCATCATCGTTTCACCCCACCCGCCAGGGAAGATGATGTCATTATACGTGCCGGGCCCGAGCGGTGGCATGTATCTTTCGGCAGGACCAAATGAGACGCTGAAATCGCCCGCCCTGGAATGGGTTGGCCATGTGAGTTTTCGGGGAGCACTTCTTGTCTCGGCGGAAACCACGTGCCAAACGCAAGAGGGCAGACGCCCCTCTAGCTTACCCGTTTTGCGATAGTGAACAGCAACGGCCCCTTTGCGATTTACAGGTTGCGCAATCTGGTTAAGAGAAATCTTCCCTATCTTGGCCAGGGCGCTGCCGCAATCCACTATGTCCCCTCGACTACCCCCTATGTCCCCCTCGACTACCCTGTCCCCCTGCCTGCCCCCCATGTACCATGCATGATCCGGCTCAGATCCCCGCCACTCGGCGGAAATCGGCCAGGTCGGCGGCTTCCA
>JBMFUH010000609.1:0-4694 GCA_049966735.1 Isosphaeraceae bacterium | reverse complement strand
GGCCTTTCCGGTTCGGGGTCAGCAGATCGACCATCAAGGCAAACGCGACCTCGCCCGGGACGTTCACGACGGCCGGCTCCAGTGGCAGCCGCCAGCGGGCAGTGGTCGCTGGCACGTTCTGGTCGTCACGCGCGACCGCCTCTTCAAAGGAACACATTGCGAGACGAATCTTTCCGATCGGCTTTCCTATCCCAACTTGCTCATGGCCGAGCCGACGCAGCGGTTTCTCGAAGTGACTCACGGCCGATACGCCAAGCACCTGGGAGCGGACCTGGGCAAGCTCTTCGTCTCCACGTTCACCGACGAACCCTCGCTCATGAGCCTGTTCATGAAGCCCATGCCCTATCGCGTGCTCCCCTGGTCGCCGGGTCTGCCCGCCGCGTTTCAAGCCCGTCGTGGCTATCCGCTCGCGCCGGTGATTCCCGACCTGATTCTCGACGCCGGAGCCGAAGGACGGAAACATCGCCACGACTTCTGGCTGACCGTCGCCGAACTGGTCTCGGAGAATTACTTCGGCCAGATTCAAGAGTGGTGTCATGAGCACAATCTCCGCTCCGGAGGGCACCTGCTCATGGAAGAGAGCCTCACCGCGCACGTGCCGCTTTATGGAGACTTTCTCCGCTGCGCGCGCAGGCTTGACGCCCCGAGCATCGACTGCCTGACCAGCTCGCCGCAGGAAGTCCCCTGGTACATCGCCCGGCTGCTGGCCAGCGCGGCCGAGCTGGAAGGGAAAACCGTGGTGATGTGCGAGACGTCCGACTTCGGCCAGGTTTACCGTGGGAAGGGGGACAAGCGGCCGGTTCGCCACGTTACCGAGGCGGAGATCCGCGGCGCTTGCAACCGCCTCATGGTCGGCGGCGTGAACTGCATCACCAGCTACTACAGCTTCGCGGGCCTTGACGACGAGTCCCTGCGCGGGCTCAACAACTGGGTTGGCCGCTGCGCGACGATGCTGACCGGAGGCCACCAGGTTGCCGACGTCGCGCTGGTCTATCCGGTCCAGAGCGTCTGGCCCCGGTTCGTGCCGTCACACGAGTGGACCCGCGAGGCCCACGACGCGACCAAGATTGAATCAATCTACCGCGGCGTGATGGACAGCTTGTTCCACGCGCGGCGCGATTTCACGATCGTCGACGCTCGTGCGCTCTCGGAAGCAAAGGTCACGGGGGGCACGCTGACGCATGGTAAGCTCAGATGGCGCGTCGTCGTTCTGCCGGGCGCTGATACCCTGCCCCTGGCCGCCTGGGAAAACCTCGCACACTTCGTCCGCGAGGGAGGTGTGCTGATCTCTCTGGGCAGCTTGCCGTCCAGCAGCGACACGGAATTCCCGTCACCGCCGGTCCAGACCCTGGCGAGCGAGATCTTCAGTCCCAGTACGGGCCGGCCATGCTCGAAGTTGAACGCCGCGGGCGGAGGAGGAATCTTCCTGCCTGCCGGCTCCGAGGATCTCTTGCCGATCGTCTTGCGCGAGGTGGTTGGCCCGGACGTCAGGGTCAAGGACGAGCGCGCGCCCTTGCGCGTGACGCATCGCCGCATCGCTCGTCACGAGGTCTACTTCGTGATCAACGACTCGCCGCGGCCCTGGCGCGGCCTTGTGCAGTTCGCCGCCGGTGGAACGTGCGAGGTCTGGGACCCGGCAAGCGGGAAGTCGCACGCGGAGCGCCCGGGCCAGGTGATCGTGCTGGCGTTCGAGCCTTATGGAGCCGCCCTCGTTCGTTTCGCGATGCCGGTGCCACCGGCGCGGCATCGCCTGGGCTCCGGCGTATTGCCCAGGCTGATTCTGAGGCCCTTGCCCAGAGTCACGCCTACGACTCCCCACGGCGAGTTCGTGACGGCCGAGCTGCATCCGGCGGCGCCGGCGGTAAAGGGAGAGACACCGAGGTTCGACGCCATCGGCCGGTTGACCCGATCTCATGTCGACACCTTCATGTTCGTGCGGTTTTCGTACAAGACGCCTCAGGTCCTGGGCCCCCTTGGTTTTCTGGTCGTGGACATTCGGGTTCCCGAGGCAAGAAAGACCGCCCCGAGGCTCCTGGTCATTCTCCATGAGGAAGGTGGAGGCGACTTCCTGGCCGAAACCGGCCTCTCCGTGGGCAAGCCAGGGCACGAGCGTCTCACCATTCCGATCTCCCGCTTTCAACTTGCGGGCTGGTCGCACGATGGCGACGGCATGCTGGACCCGAGCCGCATCAGCGACGTGAGCATCGGCTGGGGCGGGTATCTCGGCACCGAGGGAGAAGTGCTGCGGTTCCAGGTAGAATCGCCTCAGGTGGGCTCCGTCAGCGACCTCAAACCTGCTCTGTAAGGACATAAACGGTATTGCAATTCTTGTTCAAATGGATTCTTCCGCCATGAAACGAGAGATCAGAACACACGGTGTCGTGATCCTTGCGCTGCTCGCGTTCGGCCCGCGGTTTGCGTTCTCGGCTGATGCGCGGCTATCGGTCTGGTTCGCCCCAAGCGCGGCGAAGATTCCGCGGGACGCCCGGCCCGTGCCGTCGGCACTCAAGTGGGACATGGCCGCGGCGCGGAACGAGACCGAAGCCTGCCAGCTTGTCGTGTCCTCGAACCAGCCGTGCCGGGACGTAACGGTGACGGTAGCGGATTTCCGCCAGAAGAATGGCTCGGCACATCTCACGCCCGCCCTCTACCGAGTCGGCTATGTTCCCGACATCGTCGGCCACACCCCCTATCCTGACCCGCTTCCTCCGCTTCGGCCCTTTGATCTTGCGGCGGGAGCGGCCCAGCCGGTCTGGATCTCGGTCCACGTGCCCCGCGATGCTCCGCCGGGCCGATACGCGACGAACGTGACAGTCACCGCCCAGGGACAGCGGCGGACGTTTCCACTCACGCTCCAGGTCTGGAACTTCGCCCTTCCTGATACTCCGTCGTGCACGACCGCCTTCGGCATCGATCCAGACTCGATCGCCCGCCAGCACCACGTCGCGGCCGGCTCCCCCGCGGCAAGCCAGCTCTATGAGCGATACTATGCGCTGCTCTTGGATCATCATGTCTCCGCCTACACGATCCCGGCGGACCTGATGTCAGAGGCCGCGGCGCGTTTCCTTGACGACCCCAGGTTGACCTCGTTCGTTATCCCCTATCCGGCCAGCGACGAAGGTCTGAAGAAATTGGTCGACCGTCTGGCAGGTCGGGGATGGCTGGCCAAGGGGGTCTTTTACCCGATTGATGAGCCGGTGACGAAGGACGCCTACACTGCGCTGGAGGCCATCGGCAGCCGGCTGCACAAGCTGGTACCGAGCTATCGGTGGGTGGTCCCTTTTTATCGCGGGCCCGATTTCGACCAGAAGCACTCGGCTTTCGACCTCATGGCCGGGCGGGTCAACGTCTGGTGTCCCAACCTCCATTACTTCGACCAGGATCGCCGGACGCGGCCGTTCCTTGCCGAGCGGCACCGCCGCGGCGAGAAGGTCTGGTGGTACGTCTGCTGCGGCCCGGGAGAGCCGTACAACAACTTCTTCGTCTCGATGAGCGCCATGGCGCATCGTGTGCTTTTCTGGCAGCAGAAGCGCGAACGCGTGGACGGCCTGCTGTACTGGAACACCACCTACTGGGACCCCAGGAGCACGAAGGACCCCTGGCAGAGCATGATGACCGTGAAGGACATCAACCCCAACATCCGGGGCGACGGCTCGCTCCTTTATCCCGGCACGCCGGTTGGTATCGATGGGCCCGTGAGCTCCCTTCGGCTGGAGGTGATCCGGGACGGGCTCGAGGACTTTGACTACCTGACCCTGGCCGAGAAACGCCTGGGCAGCGAGGCCACCAGCAAGCTGATCGCGCGAATCGCCCCCAAGCTGACGAGCTACGAAACGGACCCCTTGGTCCTCGAAAAGGTCCGGCGCGAACTCGGACAGGCGCTGGAGACGGGGGGCAGATAACGTGCCAAAGGGACAGATAACGTGTCGGCAAGCGAAAATGGGCACTTTTGCTCAATTCAAGTGTAATCGATTCCAGACACGTTATCTGGTCGCGCGAGTGTCACCGCATGCAAGGGGTCACGGCTCTTCGATTGCCACGTTCACCCCTTTGGCCTTGGCCCTCTCCAGGATCTCGGGGACGGTGTTCTTCAGCAGGTCGCCAGCGGGAACAATGCGCGTCTCGCCGGTCTTGGTGAAGCAGCGCAGCTCGTAATTGATCCGGCCCCGGTTTCCCTTGACGCCCACCAGGCGGATCTCTCGGAGGTCGTCGAACCTCACACTCTTCTCGGTTGGACGGAACCACAACCCGTACTTGGCCTCGAAATGCTCCTTGTCAACGGCGACGCGATCGCTGTACATCGCGGGCGCCACGGCGACGAGCAAGACCGGACCCATGACCATCAAGACGAACCCCCATTTCCTGTTCACCTTGCGCAGGTACCAGCCGACCGGCTCGGCCAGAATACCGCCGGCAATGACCGCCGGCCCGAGCCACCAGGCGAACCGGTAGACCGCCTGATCCCCCCTGGGCAACACGCTCATAGCAGCCGGGGATGAAAAGGAGGATGGGGATAAAGAGGAGAGCTGCCTTGCGCCGGATTGAGTTGAGATGAGAAGTGCGTTCCATGATGCGGCCCCTTGACGAAGGTCGAGACTGGATCGAGCTGTGGATGCCACGGTCAGGGATTCGAGCCGTGTCCCCCTTGCTCGTTGCTTCAGGCGGTTGGATCACCGCATTCTTGAAGAAGCGAT
>JBMFUH010000608.1:0-4699 GCA_049966735.1 Isosphaeraceae bacterium | reverse complement strand
AGCACCTGATGCTGGCCATTCTACTCGACCCGGCCAACGCCGCGGCGCGGGGACTGCTCGGTCTGGTCGCCAGCGGCGGGAAATGGCAAAAGCCGACCGAGATTGGGCGACAGCTTGCTTCCGACCCTCAGAGGCAGGCTCTGATCAAGGAATATCTGAAGCGGCGGGCCGCCGCGGCGATCAAGCCCGATGCTCAGTGGAAGCTTGCCCTGTGGTGTGAGCAGAACGGCCTGGCCGAGCAGGCCGAGGCGCACTACTGGGCGGTTGTGCGACTGGACCCGAAGCGCGCGGCCGCCTGGAGGAAGCTGGGTTACAAGAAACAAGGCGCTGGCTGGGGCAAGCCCGAGCAGATCGCCAGCGGGAAGACGGAGTTGGAAAAGCAGCGAGCGGCGACCCGGCACTGGAAGCCGATTCTGGAACGGTGCCGCAAAGGACTCTTGAGCAAGGGCCCGGCTCGACGTGCTCGCGCCGAGCGCGCGCTCGCCGAGATCACCGATCCCCGCGCGGTTGCCGCGGTCTGGGAAGTGCTGGCCTTGGGCGATCAGAAACTCCAGCTCGCGGCGGTTCAGGTGCTGGGTCAGATCGACGGCCCGGCCGCCTCCAGGACCGTGGCGGCGCTGGCCGTCTTCAGCCCGTATCCCGACGTCCGCGGCAGGGCCGCCGAGACGCTGTCCCGGCGCGATCCGCGCGACTTCCTCGACTCGCTTCTCTCCATGATCCACCGGCCGTTTCGCTACAAGGTGCAGCCGATCAATGGACCTGGTTCGGCCGGGGGCGTGTTCGTCGACGGCGAGCGGTTCAATATCAAGCGCATTTACCAGGTGTCACCGATCGTCAATCCCCGGGGCATCCCTCCCCGCATCTTTACGGCGGACGTTCCCTTCAATCCCCTCTCCGCCGCGAACATGATGATGCTGCCGCCATGGGAAGCAAGCATGGGGAACCTCGCACCCTCGGTCTCTCCGGCAGCGTTGATGCTTGGAGGATGGGGAGCAAGCATGTTCAGCCTTCCCCCCCGCGGTTTCCCCGGCAGCAGCGCAGCAACTGGGCAAGGCTCTCGCCGCGAATCCATCCGCCGCTATGGCCTCACTGAAGGGAATGCCGACCACCCCGAACGCCGGAATGGGCAACATGGCCTCTCTGGTCTACTCCACCCAGGCGGTCGCCATGCTGCAGGACCTCGGAATTGCCCGGTTCTGGAACCAGGTGCAGTGGGATGTCGATCAAGGCCGGCAAAGCCTCGCCCAGGACATCCAGACGCTGGAATCGTGGAACGAGGGCATCCGCCAGGTCAACGACCGGGTGCTGCCGATCGTCAAGTCAGTGACCGGCCAGGATTTCGGCACTGACCACGACGCCTGGCTGAAGTGGTGGAACGACCAGCTCGGTTATGCCTATCAGTCTCCCCCTGCCGAGGAGAAACCCACGTACACGGAATTCACATTCGTCCCGGACACCACAATAACCGTGCACCACTCCTGCTTCGCCGCCGGAACCCCCGTCCTGACGATCGATGGTCCGCGGGCCATCGAGAAGCTCCTGGTGGGCGATCAGGTTCTGTCTCAGAATACGACCACGGGCGCTCTCTCGTTTCAGCCGGTGCTCGTGATCCACCACAACCCGCCGCATCCCATGTTGAAGCTGCGGATCGGCGGCGAGACGCTCGTTGCCACCGGCATCCACCGGTTCTGGAGGGCCGGCACGGGCTGGACCATGGCCCGCGATCTGAGGCCGGGCGACGCCATCCGAACGATCGGCGGTTCGGTTCAACTTGAGTCCGTCGAACGCGGCGCGGTCCAGCCCATCTTCAACCTCGACGTCGCCCAGAACCGTGACTTTTTCGTGGGCAAGCACGGCTGCCTGGTCTACGATTTCAGCATCGTCCAGCCGGTCGCCGCGCCGTTCGATCGGGTTCCCGATTTGAAGGCGCTGCAATCAGGAACGAGAAACTCTGTTCCGGAGGTGACACGATGATTCTCGGGACGCTCCTCTGTGGCGCCTTGCTCGCGGGGATTCCCGTTGGCGACGAACCGCCAGCGCGGCCGACCGATCTCGATGCCTATGCCGCGGCCAAGGCGAAGGCCCCGCGCACGCCCGACGCGCAGGTGAAGCTGGCGCTCTGGTGCGAGGCGCATGGGCTCTCGGCCGAGCGGACCAAGCACCTGATGCTGGCCATTCTACTCGACCCGGCCAACGCCGCGGCGCGGGGACTCTTGGGACTCATTTCCTACCAGGGGAAATGGCAGCCTCCCGCCCAGGTTGCGCGCCAGGCCCAGGAAGACCCAGCGCGGAGGGCGTTGCTCAAGGAATATCTCCAGCGTCGGGCCAGAACGTCCGACAAGCCCGATGCCCAGTGGAAACTGGCGCTCTGGTGTGAGGAGCACGGACTGAAGGACCAGGCGAGGGCGCACCTGTACCAGGTTCTCAAGCGCGATCCGCGCCGGGATGCGGCGTGGAGGCGTCTGGGATTCAAGAAGATCGGCGGGCGCTGGGTCAAGCCGGAGTGTCTCGCGCTGGAGAGGGCCGAACTTGAGGCGCAGAACCGCTCCAACAAGTTCTGGAAGCCCCGGCTCGAGCACTGGCGCAAGCGACTGGCCTCGCGCGACAAGACCAAGCGAGCCGAGGCGGAAGAGGCGCTCGGCCAGATCACCGATCCTCGCGCGGTTCCCATGATCTGGAGCGTCTTCGCGCGGGGCGATGAGGCGAATCAACTGGTTGCGGTCAACCTCTTGGGGCAGATCGACGCCCCTGGCTCCGCGCGGGCGCTGGCGCTGCTGGGCCTCTTCAGTCCCTCGGCCACCGTCCGCCAGAGGTGCACCGAGATCCTCCGCCGCCGCGATCCCCGTGAATATGCGGGAATTCTGGTTGCCATGATCCGCGATCCGATCAAGTACAAGGTCAAGCAGGTGGGCGGGCCCGGCTCGCCGGGAGCGGTGACCATCGAAGGCAAGAACGCCAACATCCAGAGACGGTACAGTCCTCCCAGTCCGGTATATATTCCAGCTTTCAACGATACGGTTTTCCCTGACGCGTTCGGTCAACCCGTGGTGTATCACCCGCTGGGGTTTTACACGACGATGGGAGCAGGCGGGAGTCCCATGTCGGTTTTGATGCCTACCCCCACGGATACAGCGCCTCTCGCCAACCTCGCGAGTCACAGCCAATCACCGCAACAAATCGTCACAGGGATACGTGACTTCTATGCGTCGAACGGTGCTCAAACACAGGCGATGATGAACAAAGTGTCAACCCCCGGCTATCGCTACGAATTCATGCCATCCGGGGTCCAGATTCCCATCGGCCAGATGATGGCGGCAGCGGAGGCAACGGCCTACCTGGCCCAGCAGCAGCTTGCAGCCGATGTGAGGTCGATCGAGGAGTTGAATGCGACCATTGCCCAGTCCAACGCGCGCGCGCTCATGATGCTTGCCGATGTCTCGGGCCGGGACTTCGGAGCGGATCGAGTCTCATGGGATAAATGGCTCACCGATCTCCAGGGCTACGCGTACGTGTCTCCTCCCTCGCCGGTCGACAAGCCGACGTTTGTCGAAGAGGTGCCGATCAGCATCGTGCCCCCACCCCCGGTCGTCGCGATCGAAGGCCCAATGATTGCCATCCCCCATCATTCCTGCTTCGGCGCCGGCACGTTGGTCTGGACACTGGAAGGCAAGCGGCCGATCGAGCAGCTTCGCGCCGGCGACGACGTGTTGACCCGGAATACGGCCACGGGACTGCTCAGCTTCCAGCCGGTGGTCACCGCTTACCATAACCCGCCCAACGCGACCTATCGCATCGATCTGGGAAGTGAGTCGATCGTGGCCACGGGCATCCACCGGTTCTGGAAGGCGGGGGTGGGCTGGGTCATGAGCCGAGACCTGAAGGCCGGAGACCGGCTGCGCACAGCCAGCGGCGTCGTCGCCGTGAAGTCGGTGAATCCGGACAAGGTTCAGCCCGTCTTCAACCTGCAACTGGCTGAGGGCATCAGCTTCCTGGTCGGAACCAGCGGTGTATTGGCCCACGACAACAGCGTCGTCAACCCAGAGGAGAAGCCCTTTGATCGCGTCCCGGCGATCGGCGAGGTGGCCAGCGCGCCGTAGCTCCCGCGCGGGCCGCTGATCGCTCCGCTTGTCACGTTCGCCGGGGGTTGGATAAACTTGACGCTGGGAAATAACCACCGGAAACCGGGTTGGCCAAAGGCAGAGCGCAAGCCCCCGGGAAGGTGATTGAACAAACACGGGTCTTGATTCCGGGAATGAGGAGGGTAACGTGTCGATGCCGAGATGGAACTTCGTGGCCGTGGCCTTGATCGGGGCGATCAGCCTCTTTTGCTGGCAGGCGACGCAAGGCGCCAAGCCCAAGGATGAGATGCTCGAGCTGTACGGCATCTTCGTCGACGCGGTGGAGAAGGTGGAAGCGAATTATGTTCGCCCCGTGTCCCGGCGCGAGCTGCTGGAAAGCGCCCTGGAAGGGATGCTCCAGAATCTGGATCAGCATTCGTCGTTCATCAATACGAGCGAATGGAAGCAGTTTCGCCGGCACATCGAGGGCAAGTTCGGCGGCATTGGCATCCAGGTGGGTGTGGACTCTGAGACGGGCCGGCTGAGGGTGATCGCGCCGATGGTGGGCACTCCGGCGTACGAGGCTGGGGTGCTGGCCGGCGACCAGATCATGGAGATCGACGGCAAATCCACCGAGGGAA
>JBMFUH010000607.1:0-4710 GCA_049966735.1 Isosphaeraceae bacterium | reverse complement strand
GGCCAGGCCGTGGCCCGACGTGCCAGGGCGTTTGACATGAACGTCGTGGCTTGCGACCCGGTGGTCGACGGCGAGTTTGACGCGCGCTACCAGATTCGCCGCGTCAGTCTCGACGAGCTCCTGGCGGAAGCCGAC
The DNA here is from genome assembly GCA_049966735.1 of Isosphaeraceae bacterium. GTDB lineage: Bacteria > Planctomycetota > Planctomycetia > Isosphaerales > Isosphaeraceae > Aquisphaera. The sequence continues at coordinate 4,575 of JBMFUH010000607.1, read as the reverse complement.
ATCATCAGCCTGCACACCCCGCTCACCGAGAGCACCCGGGGCCTGGTCAATCGCACATTCCTGGCCAGAATGCGTCCCGGCTCCATGCTGCTCAACACCGCGCGCGGAGCGCTGGTCGTGGAGAGCGACCTGCGCGACAGCCTGGTGTCCGGTCACCTGGCAGGCGCGGGACTTGATGTGCTCAACCAGGAACCTCCCGAGCCGGGCAACCCGCTGCTTGGCTTGCCGGGCGTGATCCTCAGCCCGCACATCGCCGGCACGGACCTTCAGTCCATGAGCGACATGGCCGAACTGGCCGCGCGGACGATCGTCGACCTGTACCACAACCGCTGGCCAGCGGACTGCGTGGTCAACCGGGAGATCCAGCAAGGCTGGCGATGGTAGCGGTGTTTGGTGTTTGGTGTCTGGTATTTAGGCAAAACACCAAACACGAAACACCAAACACAAACCGGGTGGTCAAACCTGGAACGATGAGCCGCAGCCGCAGGTCTTGACGACGTTGGGGTTGTTGAAGACAAACCCGCGCTTCTCCAGACCGTCGTAAAAGTCCACGACCGTTCCGTCAAGGTAGGGATCGAACTTCTTATCGATAGCCAGTTTTACGCCGTGAACGTCGATCACCCGGTCGCGCTCGCTGGTGCCGGTGTCAAAATTCAGGCTGTAAGAAAAGCCACTGCATCCGCCCCCCTGCACGCCCACACGCAGCACGGTTCCGTCGGGCAGGTTCTGCTCGGTCATGATCTTCTTGACCTCGCCAGCGGCTTTCTCGGTCAGGGTGACACCCATCGAATCGACTCCTTTTCAATCATCAGTAAATTGGCTAGGTTCACGGTCCAGGCTCGCGGGAATGCGCGAGCTGAATACACTATCATACGGGGCAGTCAATGTTGTCAGTGGTTAGTGGCTAGGGGCTAGAGAGTCGTAGGGTCCGCTGGGCGGACCAGAAGCCTCGGCCTGCGGGGGCTTGGCACGCTTATCACGCACAAACGCGGGAAAGCTGAGCGGAAGTAGAAGTAGAATGGCATTGGTAGGCCACGACCTCCTCACCCCCCACTGCTCACCGCCCACTCGCCACTAACTACTACCCACTCGCCAGACGGCACTGTGCGTGCGAAGTCGGTCGACCGCGACGGCCACGGCGCTCTGGGCAAACTCGATTTCCTCGGCGGTCGTGAATCTCCCCAGCCCGAAGCGCAGGCTGGCGCGGGCCATCTCTTCGCTCAGGCCCATCGCCAGGAGAACGTGGCTGGGCTCCGGTTCGGCCGAGGTGCACGCCGAGCCCGAGCTGACCGCCACATCACGCATCGCCATCATCAGGGCCTCGCCATCGACATAGGCGAAGCTCAGGTTCAGGTTGCCGGGCAGTCGCTCGGTGGGATGCCCGTTGAGCCGGATCTCGTTGACGCGCTTGGCAATGCCTGCATGCAGGCGCTCGCGAAAGTCGAAGACGCGCTGGCTTTCCTCGGACTGCTCGCTCAGGGCCAGCTCCAGAGCCGCACCCAGACCGACGACCAGAGGCACGGCAAGTGTGCCGCTGCGGAAGCCACGCTCATGACCACCCCCATCCATCTGGGCAACCAGCCGCACCAGAGGGTCGCGCCGACGGACATAAAGGGCACCCACGCCCTTGGGACCGTAGACCTTGTGCGCCGAGAGGCTGAGCAGGTCGACTTGATCGTCCCGCACGTTGATGGGAACCTTGCCAACCGCCTGGGTGGCGTCGGTGTGGAAGACCACCCCGCGATCGTGGCAGAGCCGGCCGATCTCGCGAATCGGGTTGAGCGTGCCGACCTCGTTGTTCGCCGCCATCACCGAGACGAAAGCGGTCTCGTTACGGATCGCCTGGGCAATGGACTGGGCGGAAACCATTCCGGTTTCATCACAACGGACGAACGTCACGTCCCAGCCCTCGCGCGACAGCCGCTTCATCGTGTCGAGGACCGACTTGTGCTCGGAGACGGCAGTGATGAGGTGGTTGCCTTTTCTCTTCAATGCCTGCGCGGCACCCTTGATGGCCAGGTTGTTTGCCTCGGTCGCCCCCGAGGTGAAGACGATCTCCCTTGGGTCGGCCCCGATCGCTCGGGCAACCTGCTCGCGAGCCCGGTCGACCGCTTCTCCGGCCTCCCAGCCAAATCGATGCGAGATGCTGGCGGCGTTGCCGTACACTTCCGAGAAGTAAGGAAGCATCGCCTCCAGGACATGCGGATCTGTCCGGGTGGTTGCGTGATTGTCGAGGTAGATCGGCAAGTTGAGCACGTCCCGGCCCGAATTGGAAAAACCCAGGGAGGCTGATTTTTGAAATCTTATTCTTCCACTTTTATCTTATGAACAGGACCGGCGGGATTCAAGCCCTGGGGGCAGTTGAGGGAATGGCGAATAGGGAGTGGGAGTTCGACTCCCGATTCCCGACCACCGATTCCCGTAAGTGGGCAGTGGGCGGAGGCAACACGAACGCGCGGAATCCGGGTTGTTGGATTATCGATTGCCGGGTAAAAGAGCCCTGCGATCCGGGGAATCTCAAGCTCCAGGGCGCGAAGCGCAAGGCAAGGAGGCCTCGATGGGATACGACAGAGATCAGGCAGCGGAGGAGTTTGCCCGCTGGAGTGAGAGTTACGATCGCTGCATTCTCCAGTGGATGTTGTTCGGGCCGTCGCATCGCGTCTTGATCCAGCGGATCCAGGCAGTTGCGGGCCGTCGGCCGTTCCGGGTGCTCGATGTCGGCTGCGGAACGGGACTGTTCGCGTCACGGATCAAGGCGGCACTGCCCAGGGCCGAGGTCTGGGGAGTGGACCTGGTCTCCGAGATGCTCTCGCGGGGAGCCCCGCGCTGGCTGTATCACGCTGGCGAAGTTCAGCCCATCCAGGGAGACAGCGAGCGCTTGCCGTTCGCGTCGGGAAGCTTCGATTTCGTCACCTGTGCCAACAGCTTCCACCATTACCCTCGTCAGGAGCGGGCAGTGGTCGAGATGCACCGGGTGCTCCGGCCCGGCGGCCGGCTCCTGATCATCGACGGCTACCGCGACGGACCGTGGGGCTGGTTCATCTACGACTTCTGCGTCGCCTGCCGGGAAGGAGACGTGCACCACGCCTCGGCTGCTCGGTTCCGGGACCTGATGACCCGCGCGGGGTTGCAGGCCGTCGCCCAGAAGGTCTATCGCGGACTGGCTCCGTTCCTCCTGAGCGAGGGTGTCGTCCCCGAGTCCATTCCCAGCATCCCCACCCCGCACTTCTGGATGCGAGACTACATACCCGATGTCGCTGATGCGTGATGGCGATCGAAAGAGTGGTAAGCCCGCAAAGGGTCAGCCTGGCCTGCTGGTCGCAGGCGGAAGGGGCGGGAGGAGATCGGCGACGGGGATCTGGGCCGTGACGTTTCCGTCGATGAGAAGCGGGACGTGGTCCCCGGGACGCAGCACGGTGCAACGGCGATAGCCGATGGGAGGCGACGGGCCGCTGGGCTCGGTGTAGACCTCGAGCTGGCGGTTCGGGATGTTGATGAGCCAGTAGACAGGGATACTTGCGCCGCCGTAGGTGACGGCCATCTCGCGATCGTCCTCCACGGAGGAATCGGCGACCTCGACGACCAGGGCGATTTCGTGGGGCTCCGGATGGCGCTTGAGGTAATCGGTGCGCGCGCCTCGGGCGACCGAGACGTCCGGCTCGGGCTCGCTGTCGCGCTCGGCAATCCGGACGGGAGCTTCCTGGCGCGCGTGCCAACCGGAGGGCAACGACTGACTGATCGCGTCGTGGCAGAGCCCGGTGGCCATGACGTGCGGTGGATATTTTGTCATCTTCTGAACCAGGCTCCCTTCGATCAACTCGAAGCGGTCTCTCTTGGAGAAGGCGCCGGAAGCGATCATCGCCTCGTACTTTTCAACCGTGAGCCGGACCTGACGGCGGCCACGGAACGGCAGCGGCGGGGCTAGTTCGGGGACCGCGGTGGAAATGCTCATCCGTTCGACTCCTCAATCGGCAGGCCGCCAGACGCTGGGCGGACCTGGTCTCAGAATACCTCGCGGAGGAGCGTGTTGCATCCCCGCCCGCCACGACTGCTTCCCAAGCCCGGAGCGTGGGTCGAATGCAATGAGGCCCAGCAGCCACGGCTCTTATCGGGCGCCGGTTCTGGGTGGGTCGTCATCGACCTCCGCCCAAGGGTGAGCGGCGGCTTGCTCGTACTTCCTCTGGAGGTCAAGGTAGAATTCCGCGGTCCGAGCGAATGCCCTGGCATTTGTGAGAGCGTTGATGACGAAGTTCGCATCGGGTCTCGGCAGCGGGGCGCCGGTCTTTCTCCGCCATTCGTCCTCCTCTGCCTGGAGTTTCTCTCCAGCCCTCTGGACCGCTTGCGCCTTTCCGCTCCAGTAGGCCACATGCCAGGCGTAGAGCGCGGCCCGTTCGCGGTAGACGCAGGCTATCTGGTGCAATCGCCAACACTGCACGCCACCGAGCAAGCAAGCCACGATCGCCATCGCGACCATCATCCCGCGGATCGACCAGCGCGGGCGGCGAAATCGCCGGCGCTCCACCGGTGGGGCCGGCGGACCCGCGTTTTTGAGGAAAGGCGGGAGATCCATCTGGC
>JBMFUH010000606.1:0-4710 GCA_049966735.1 Isosphaeraceae bacterium | reverse complement strand
CGTCAGGAAGGCTATCACGCCCCCGTCCCGGCGCACCAACTGGCGAGCGCTTACCATTTCTGGCCTGGACCCCAAGACACGGAAACTCACTCGCCTCTTTCACCCACGCCGCCACAAGTGGGGCCACCATTTCCGCTACGACGGCCCCCTCCTGATCGGTCGCACGGCCATCGGCCGCACGACCATCCGCGTCCCGCGTATCAACTGCGACGAAGCCATCGCGCTGCGCGAATCGCTGATAGCCGCGGGGTTGTTTTGACCCGCTCCTCACCTGTCTTCACCAAGAAATCTCAGCGTCCATCCGGCTGTTGACCGCACCTGCTAACCCAACCTCTGCCGGCGGCGGAAGAAGGCGGCGATGGCGTCTCGCGTGGCCGGGCGGAGGGCCAGCTCGACGCACTGCTCGATGGCCGCGGCCCGGGCGGCGGCTGGGCCTTCGGCCAGGTCGGTCTCGATGAGCCGCACGATGATCTGCTGGACCTCGGGAAACTCGGCGGGCTGATCGTCGGCCTGCGCGAGCGCGAACTCGATCGCCTCGGGCCACGAGCCGGCCGCCAGAGGCTGTTCCACGACGGGCTCACGGTCGAGCATTTCGCTGATCCGCTCCGGCTCGTCCCGCGATACCAAGCGGGAGACCAGTCCCTGCGACCGGGCTTGCAAGAACCCCAGCGGATTGCCGCTTAATAGAAAGTCGAGGGTGTCGCGCGGGGCCAGCAGCCGGGGCAGCCTGACGAGCGCGCCCCAGGCTGGAACCAGGCCCAGTTGCACCTCGGGAGAGCCCACCTGAAGCGAGACGTCCGACGCCAAGGCCACGCGTGCCCGGCAGGCCAGCGCCAGCTCCAGTCCGCCGCCCAGGCAAGCGCCATGCACGACGGCGACCGTGGGAACCTTGAGCGCGGCCAACCGGTCGAAGACCGCCAGCCCCAGGCGAAAGTAGGATGCCAGCTCTTCAGCGGAAGTGCATCCCTGGATGGTTTTGAGATCGGCCCCGGCGCAGAACCCGCCCGGTTTACTGCTGCGGATTAGGACTCCCCGGATCGACGAATCGCCCTCGATCTCGGCAAGGCGCTCGTCCAGCTCCTTCAGTGCGGGAACAGCTAGCACGTTCTGCGAGCGGTCGGGGGTATCGAACCAGAGAGTGGCCACCTGGCCGGGGTCAGTTTCCAGGCGCCAGATCGATCGGCTCGATGCGTCGCTCATGGTCTTTGCCTCGAGGGAGGATTATGATCAGGGGAGGCGATCCATTCCGCGAACCGCCAGTGGAGCCAGGACGATGGCGTGGACATCGAGAGTCATCATCAGCAACATTCTCGGACTCGTCGGCGCGGTGGCCGGCGGAGTTCTGGGATATTACATCTTCTTGTGGATGATCGACCAGGGGTTCTACGGACTGATGATCCCTGGCGCCTTGCTCGGTCTGGGCTGCGGCCTGCTCAGCGGCCATGCGTCGCAAGTGCGCGGCGTGCTCTGCGGCATCGCGGCAGTGTTTTGGGGAATGTTCTCCGAATGGCACTTCAAATGGTTCGTTGACGACCCCAGCTTCGGATATCTGGTCACACATTTCCACGAGAAGGCGACGCTCACGATCGTCATGCTCGTGCTGGGCGCGTTCTTTGCGTACTGGCTGGGGAAAGACGCCGGTTTCCTGAGACTCACCGGAGGTCGGCCCCTGGTCGGCTCCGGCCCGGGTCAGGGTCCGAATCCTCCGTCCCAGACTTGATTCTTGAACGCACAGGAGCCCTGGATGTCGACCCTCTCTCCCGACCGGTCCACGCAAGGACCTGACGACGAGGCCCTCACCGCCCAGCAGATGCGGCAGGCCGAGGAGCTGCTCTTCTCCGAGCCGCCCCGCGAAGGCTTCGCCAAGGCCCTCTTTCGCGGCGAGTTTCGGGCCGACATCGTCTTCCCCTATCCCCGACTGTCCGACCGCGAGCGCGAGACCGTCGAGAGCGCCGTCGCGGCCGTTCGCGTCTTCGCCCAATCGCACATCGATGCGGCGGCCATCGATCGGGATGCCGACATTCCGCGCTCCGTAATCGACGGTCTGGGCGAGCTGGGCGTCCTGGGGATGACCGCGCCGGTCGAGCACGGCGGACGCGGATTCTCCCAGCAAGGCTATTGCCGGATCATGGAGGTGATCGGCGGCCGCTGCGCGTCGACCGCCATCTTCGTCAACGCCCATCATTCCATTGGCCTCCGCGCCCTGGTCCTCTTCGGCACGCCCGAGCAGAAGGCGCGCTGGCTCCCCGCGCTCGCCCGAGGCGAGAAACTGGCGGCGTTTGCATTGACCGAGGAGCAGGCCGGCTCCGACGCCTCCAACGTCCAGACGACCGCGACTCCGAGCGCGGACGGCCGGACCTACGTGCTCAATGGCACCAAGCGCTACATCACCAACGGCGCCATCGCCGACGTTTTGACCGTCATGGCCCGGACTCCCGACCCGGCCGGCGGCGAGTCGAAGATCACCGCCTTCCTCGTCACGCCCGACATGCCGGGCTTCGAGATCGTCGAGGCACGGATGCCCAAATGCGGCATCCGCGGCACGGCCACCGCGAAGCTGGCCTTTCACGACACGCCGGTCCCCGCGGAAAACGTCCTGGGACGCGTGGGCAAGGGACTGAAGATCGCGCTGACCGTGCTCGACTTCGGCCGGACGACGTTCGGGGCGTGCTGCACGGGGTTGGCGAAGTTCTGTCTGGCCGCCGCCACGCGTCACGCCCTGGAGCGGCACCAGTTCGGCCGGCCGCTGGCCGATCTGGAGCTGGTCAAGAAAAAGCTGGCGTACCTGGCCGCGACGGCCTATGCCATGGAGGCCACAACCTATGAGACCGCCGCCCTGATCGACCGGGGGAGCGAGGATTACATGCTCGAAACGGCCATCCTCAAGGTCTTCTCGACCGAGGCCCTCTGGCAAGGGGTCAACGAGACCCTCCAGGTCTATGGCGGCCAGGGCTACTTCACCAATGAGCCTTTCGAACGCTTGATGCGCGACGCGCGGATCAACATGATCGGCGAAGGGGCCAACGAGGTCCTCCTCGCGTTCATCGCCGTCGTCGGCATGCGCGACGAGGGATTGGGGCTCAAGACCACGCTCGACCGGCTCAAGCAACCGCGCACATTTTTCCCTGCCCTCTGGTCGTTCGGCCGCGAGCGGATGGGGCGGATCGCCCGAACGGTCGACGTGCCGGTGACGACGAAGGAGCTTCGTCCGTTGGCGGAAGCGCTGGGCAGACGCGTCTCGCGCTTCGCCTGGGCCGTTGACCGCGTGCTCGTGGCCCACCGCGAAACCGTGATCCGCAAGCAGCTCATCCTGGAACGGATCGCCCAGGCGGCCATCGCGCTTGTGACCGCGACATGCACCCTGGCCCGCCTCGATTCGCGGCTTGCCGACAGAACCGACCTGCCCGGCGATCGTGAGGCGGCCGAGCTGTACCTCCGCATGGCCTACCGGCGGTGCGATGACTCGCTCCGGGACCTGAAACGCAACGACGACCGCGAAATCCTCGACGCCGCCCAGGCCGCGCTGCGACGGTTTGGCTAACGACCGCCTGAGATCGCCTCAAGGCGCCAGCACCTCGGTGGCGAGATCGTCGACGGTGGGCAAGGGCTGGGCCCGGGCGGCCTCGACGGCGCTTTGAAACTCGGCCTGGACACGCGTGCGAACCTGGTCCAGCCAGCTCTGGTCGACCAGCCCTTCGTCGATCAACTTCTGCCCGAAGCGGTCGATCGGGTCGCGTTTGGACCAATCCTCGCGCTCTGCCGGCGGCTGGTACTGGCAGGTATCGCGGCGTGAGTGGCCGGTGCGGCGATAGGTGAGCAGTTCCAGGAGCACTGGCCCCTTGCCGCCGCGGCACTGGCTGGCGGCGTCTTTGGCCGCCTGGTAGACGGCCAGGACGTCGTTGCCGTCGACCGTCTCGCCGCGGACACCGTAGCTGGCGGCCCGGTCGGCAATGTGCTTGGCGCGCATCACCTGGTCGACGCGGGTGGACGCGCCGTAAAGGTTGTTCTCGCAGACAAAGATGACGGGCAGGTCCCAGATGGCGGCCAGGTTGACCCCTTCATGAAACGCCCCCTCGGCCACGGCCCCGTCGCCGAAGAAGCAGGCGACGACGTTGGGCTCCTTGCGCGTCTTGAAGGCGAGCGCCATGCCGGCCGCCAGCGGAACGCCCCCGCCGACGATGGCGATTCCGGGGACCATCCCCTTGTCCATGTTGCCAACGTGCATCGACCCGCCCTTTCCCTTGCAGCAGCCGGTCGATGCGCCAAAGAGTTCGAAAAGCAGTTCCTCGACCGAGAGTCCCCGTGCCAGCGCATGACCGTGCCCCCGGAATGTGGAGGTGATGAAATCTCCCTCCTCGAGTGCCGCACAGACCCCGACCGCCGTGGCCTCCTGCCCCTGGCACTGGTGAATCGTGCCCGGCATCGTCCCCTCGAGGAAAAGGAACTTGACTCCCTCCTCGAACTCGCGAATCAACACCATGCGCTCGTAGAGGCCGAGGAGGAAAGGACGATCGTGGAACTCGGTTGTGGGTGGCATATTCATGCTGAATTTGCTTATTGGTTTTGGAACAGACGCGTTTCATGTTACGGCAAACGACAACCTCGTCAAGAAGTGGCCGTGCACGACGGTCCCGTGACTGCGGAACCGAGTTGTTTAGAGCGGTTTACTGACGCGTTGCTGATAGAGATAATATAGATAGACACACAAGG
>JBMFUH010000605.1:0-4721 GCA_049966735.1 Isosphaeraceae bacterium | reverse complement strand
GGCATGTTCGCTCCGGCGGCGACGATGGATGCGCCACGCCAAGGCGGCGAAGCCTGCAGCCGCCAGGAGCGACAGGCCCCAGGTGGCGGCGCGCCGGTAGCCCCGCTGCCTCAAGATCGCCTCGGCCTCCTTGTTGGCTTGAGCAAGCTCGGCGGCCAGCCGCTTCTCGTATCCCTTCGAGGGAGATTTCGGATCGCCCATCCGCCGCTCACGGACCACGGACCCTATCTTGATCAACTGTTTCGGCGGCCGTACTCGGCGGTCGACCCCTCCATATCTCTCGGGGATTTCCAGGGTGTCGAGGGAGAAGGCCGAGTTCGGCACGTCAGCCGCCGCGCCCACGCGCAGGTTTCGGACGGTCAGGTCCCACTCCTTGCGCGACCGGCGATCCGCCCCCATGTAGGCCGTTTGCACGAAATGCGACGGGTACCAAACGCCGTCCGTCCTGAGCCACTCGGTCGCGGTTTCGACGATCACGTTGAATTCCTTGCCGCGCATCTCCCCCGATCGAGCCCTGACCGGCAGATAATCAGAGGCCCTGTCGCAGTAAATGTCCCCTCGGCCCGGCGAATCCGTTCGAAAGACGCGCAGTTGAATCACCCCCTTCGACTCTTCGGATTCAATCCGGCAGGTCTGCCAGAATTCGCGCAGGCTGGGCGAGTCGATGCGGAAATTTGATGCATAGTGGACCCACGGATCGAGAATGGGAATCTGGAACGTGTGGTGATATTTCCAATCGCCGATCGTGGTTGGAGGGAAATCAACGACGAGGAAGGCCCCAAAGTAGACGTGAATCTCAGTGTGGGCCAGCATCTCCTTGGTCCGGATGACGCCGAACTTGGAAAGGAGCTTGAGCTGCTCGGCCGTCGGCGTCGCCGCGCCCTTCGGTACCGGACCCACCGGGGCGTAGGGATTGTCGCCCTCGATGTCGTAGCGAACCGCGCCATCCCGCCACCGAACTGTCCCATGGTTGCTCCGAGGGAAAAATGAGAATTTGCCGGCAGGGTCCCGGAGGAAGCCCTCGTGCCGAAGCTCGAAGTCAAAGCTGAGCCGACGCAGCAAGGCGTAGTTGGCCGTGGCGGACGTGGCGCAAATCTTGAGCCTCTGCTTCGTCGCCGCGTCCGCCCGGGGGAGACGGTCCACCCAGGAAAAGTCATCGGCACACGCTCTCGCCGCGAGCATCGCGGGTAGCAGTGCCAGGCACAGTACGCGCAGTTGACGGAAAGAATACATGCTCGTGCTCCGTGTGTCGAACTTCCGGCGAAGGGGCCGATCGGGTGCTCCTCGGCCGAACCGAGCGGCCGCCTTCGTGCCACGGACGTCTCGCCTTGAGCGCTTCCCTCGGACCACGTTCTCCACTCCCCCGAGCCGCTACGGCCCTGGGAGCCCCGCACGGCGTACTAGCCGTTGTTGCAGGCCGTGGTTTCAGTCACGGCGGGCCCCGCGTCCGCATTAGAGCGGTTTTCGGGTCGATCGCTCACCGTAGGGTCCGCTGTGCGGACCGACGGCCAGAGCAATTGGTCCGCACAGCGGACCCTACGATATTCAATGAGTGCGCAAGCCGACTGCAAACCGCTCTAGGCCCCCCGCAATTCCAGCTATTCTTACCTTCATCAAAGGTGCAGTTGCAATCGTAGGCCTCGTAGCATGTGTATTGCCCCTCGGTCACGTAGCAGGTGTAGCCTGTGGCGCGGAAAATGCACTCACCGAGTCCGGTACCTATAAAAATGTAACCGCAGAGCTCTCCCGTCTCTGAGCAAATCGAGATCATGGAGCAGCCGTACTTGCCCGAGCATCGATAGTTCTGGTAACAGTACGAGGCACAACTGGACGTCACCGCCGTTCCCCCCAGGGCGCTGGGCGGAAGCATTCCCCACATCGCGAGGACGCCCGAGGACAGCAGGGCCGTCAGAGCCAGCGATCCCACGACTGCCGACCCGGCCAGCTCGATCCTCCACTTCGAAACAAAGCCACACGCCCTTGAGCGAAGGCCGCTCATCCGCCTGAAGATGGACATGGAAATCTCCTTCGTGCTGTGTGAATCACTTGCCCGTCGCGTCTGAGGGATTGTTCGAATGTTTGTTCCCTTCCTTCGGCTCGGGTTGACCATCCAACATGAGGATCGACCCGCGAAAGAGGACCCTCCTCCCGCCGCACTCGACCGTCACGGAAAAAGGGCTGGTGTGGGCTGCGTGCTGAGCGGCGCCGGCCGTGTCGCGGCGCACGCTCAGAACCAGGCGGTTCGCCGAGCCGGGATCTGGCCCGGGCTCGGCGCGAACGCCCGGAGGGAAACTCAGATCAAGGACCTTGGGCCGCGAGCGCGAACCATCCAGGACGATCCGAGCGCCCGGTTCGGAGCTCCTGAGGATGACCGTATCGGGAGACATCTTCACGGCGTCCGTTCGCGACCAGCATATCGGCACGGAAGTAGACCTGAATATGTCCCCGCAAGACGCCGAAAGCCGCGCCGTCCCCGTGGCGTCGATGACCGATGGTTTCGTCCTGATTTCGACCGTTTTCGACCGCGCGATGAACCCTCCGTCTTTCTGCACCGCGCCCCAGCCGCTGTCGTGGGCGATGAACACGTTGCCGTCCAGCCGCCAGTCCGTCAGGGGCAGGAAATCGCGTCCCGGCTTGGAGTACTGGGTAAGCTTGAGCGTGCCCGCGCACGAACCCGACGGGTCGTTGTCCGCGGGCTTGAGATCGAGAATCTCGGGCGACGGCTCCAGCATACGGCGTTTGTTGACGGCCAGGTCCAGCAGGCGAGCGCCGGTGCGCGAACCGCAGCGGTACTCGACCAGGACGTGCGACCCGACCACACGGTCCGGCCCGTCGGAAAGGCCGATCTGAAAGCCGATCGTTCCCCACGTGCCCGGCCCGAATTCGCCCTTGGGTAAGTCGACGGACGCACACTTGCAATCCGGCCGCGCCTCCACGAAGCGAACGGTCTCTCTCGAGACGTTCCGAAACTCATATCGCAGCGGCGCGTCGTTCGCGTCGCCTACAATATAGTTGAAGTTCTCGGCCAACGGGCCAGTCCATTCGAGCGGCTCCCCGGGCTCGTGCAGCACCGTCCGCCCACAGCCGCATGCCAGCAGGATCAGGGCGATCAGGACCGCCTGACGGCCTGCACACCACCACACTCTTTTGCCCGTTGTTCTCGCCATCTGGGTGATGCTCTCTCTATCCCGCCGCGACATGGCGGACAGTCCCGTCTTCGAGCTCAATCAGCACCGGTGTCTGGGCGAACCACCTCTGGCGGTCGCTCAGACGCCCACCGTGACCGTGGCGGAAGGTGACGGCGAAGCCCCAAGAAGGGACTCGCCTCGGGACGCATAGGGCGGCAGCTCGATGAAGGCCGCGCGAGCCCCGGGGCGGGACGTGGCCCGCGTCCAGAGCTCGGGCACCACGCTCTTGCAGTGGGAGCAGTCGTGCCGGTACAGCACAACCAGCCATTTCCCATCGGTGAGCTGGCCTGTGGCCGCGCCCAGCTCAATGTACGGGAGCAGGGGGAAGGACCCTCCCTCCCATGTCTCGGGTTTCAGAGCGATGAGAGAGTCGACTTGAACGCCAGTCCCGCCCGCGTCGAGAGTTGCCGGCCGGTGGGCGAGAATGGCCCCAGTCGATGCCCCGCCCAGGAGGACCACCGCCGCGCTCGCGATCAACAATCGTCCGCGGACGTTCCGAGAGGCGCGCGGGCCTGAGCCGGACGACGGGGTCCGGCCGACCGCAAGGGCCGCCGCAGTGTCAAACGCGAAAGTGTACCAGGGATTGACCCGCACCCTCCCGAAGCAGCCACAAGATTCCGACCCCTGAAAACGGAGCACCAGCGCGACGATCGCGAAGAGGCCGAATGATACAACCACAACGCAACGAGTCACCTGCCTGTGCAGGCCGGTGAGGAGCCAGCATCCCAGAAAGACCTCGAACCAGACGGCACAAACGAGAAGGGCGTAAGACCCAAGAAATCCCGTGCGCGGGACTCCCTCCGTTACTGCCTCGTGAACCTTGAGCAGCGCCGCGGCCAAGAGGATAATGCCCAACCCATTCCACCAAACGTAGACAGGTGACCTCTGGGCTCCGGGCTCCGGGCTCCGGGCTCCGGGCTCCGGGCTCCGGGCGTTTGTCAGACCGGCAACGCTGCCTTGCACGAAACTCACAATGCCCTCCCGACGTAGGAGGATTCGCGAAAGCCACGCCGACGCAATCAACGATTGGGGTAGCGACCGCCTTGAGCACTCCCCACCATGCAGATCGCCCGATCTGGTAACGCGCTCGCGCCGATCTGTCAATAGGGGCTTCTCCCATTTTCCCAAGAAAAGCCAACGAACAAGCTCGGCCAAATGAGGCATGCGCGGTGTGCCCGGTCGAGGGGCTCATCACCTCCGGCCTGTTACTTCCGTCCCGCGTCGGAGCACGGCCGATGCCGGAATGCCCGCGAGGATGAGTCCCAGGCCGACGATCGATGGCACAAGCGTTTGCTCATCCAGCAACATGTTGCCGAGTAGCACCAGTGCGGCGACAACGTAGAGCAAAGGGGTGAACGGATAGCCCCAGGTCCGGTACGGTCGAGGAAGGTCGGGCGCCTTGATCCGCAAGACAAAGACGCTGGTGATGGCCAGCAGGTTGAAAATGATGGTGCCGAAGATCACGTAGCTCAAAAGCAGGTCGTAAAGCGGGGTTTGGTTGAGCTTCGTCCAGGCCGCGAAGATCGGCGAGAG
>JBMFUH010000604.1:0-4741 GCA_049966735.1 Isosphaeraceae bacterium | reverse complement strand
CCGGCCACCTTCACTCAGGCTGCCGGCTTCTTGAAGATTCCCGATGGCGCCAATCCGCTGGACCGAACCTGGGTTCACCCGGAGAGTTACGAAATTGCCACCCGCTTGCTGGAGAAGTTCGGCCATTCTCCCGATGTCGTTCGCCACAAGGACAAGCTCCCCGAGTTGCACCAGCAGCTTGCCGCGGCCGATGTGGGCGAACTGGCCAAGGAGCTGGGGGTCGGTGAGTTCACGCTCCGCGACATCGTCGACGCTCTGGGACGGCCCGAGCGCGATCCCCGCGACGACCTGCCCAAGCCCATCTTCAAGAAGGGAATCCTCAAGCTTGAAGACCTGTCCGCCGGCATGGAGCTCAAAGGGACCGTGCTCAACGTGGTCGATTTTGGGGCCTTCGTCGATATCGGACTGAAAGACTCGGGTCTCGTCCACATCAGTCAGCTTGCCAACCGGTACATCAAGAGCCCTCACGACGTGGTCAGCGTGGGAGACGTGGTCAACGTCTGGGTGATGAGCGTCGATCAGGAGCGAAAGCGGGTCTCGCTGACGATGGTCAAACCGGGGACGGAGCGTCAGCGTGGCGGAGGCGGCGGCCCGCGGCGCGGTCCGGGCGGAGGAGAACAGCGAGAAGGGCAGGGCCAGGGCCAGGGACGTCGCGACCGCGGCCGCACTCCTCGGCCCAGCGGTTCGGCCTTGACATCGCCCCCGGTCGGCGCCGCGCCTGTCACGGCGCTCGTCGAGCCTCCACTGCGGCGGCCTGAACGCGGCGGCCCGGCCGAAGGGAGCCCACAAGGTCAGACGGGGGGCGGCTTCAACTCTGGTGGCGGTCGTCCCGGTCCAGGCCAGGGCCAGGGGCGTGGCGGATATCGTGGCGGGCCGCCAGGACATGGGCCTGGACGACCCGGGCCAGGCCGGCAGGACCGCCCCCCGGCCTCGCGCGGACCATCCCGGCCCTCGCGACCGAGTCCTCCTCCCCCTCCTTTGTCCAAGGAAGCCTTGACGGGTAGCGTCCCCCTGCGGACTTTCGGCCAGCTCAAGCAACTTTGGGAAGCACGCGAGACGACGGGCGAGGAAGGCACCCCGCCCCAGACCAGTCAGAATCAGCAGGCGGCTCCCGAACCAGCGCCTCCCCGCGAGACATCCCGCGAACCGGCCTCGTCTGAACAGCCCTCCTCTCCCTCCATGGAGCCGAACCATCAAGCCCCCGAGACACCTTGATATCATGGGTTTGTCGTGAAAAGAACTGGCTCTCTGGCTGGAAAGCGGCAGGATCGTGGCGGGCAGTTCAGCGATCGCAGCAGGGGGCCTATAATCAACGTAACGAGCTTGTCGCCCCGGGTTCGTTCCTTGGGAGTGGCCGAGACCAACAGCCCCGATCCTTCCACAGCCAAAACGGTCTCTTTGGGAATCTAGGTTTGTCGTGGGCTCCTGAATCGGTGGATTAATGGGTGTCTTCGCCTGGCGCAACCTTCTGACACGGCCGCTTCGCACGATTTTGGCGCTCATCGGTTTGTCGGTGCCCATTCTGGGTGTGATGGGACTGTATAGCGTCTCCGACGCGGTGCGCAATCTGGTGGGAGAGACCCTCAGTCGCATCGAAGGGTTGATGCTGACACGCAAGAACGCGTTCAGTCCGGTCGTCAGCACGCTTCCCGCGAGTCTGGCCAACGATCTGCGCAAGTTGCCGGGAGTCCGCGCCGTGGCTCCGGAAATCTGGGGGATCGCGCCGCCGGTTGAGGGCCGAGGGCTGCTCGTCCGTAGCCTGATGTCGAACAAGGGGATGATGGGCTCGCTCTTCGACCAGCCGGTGATCTGCGGGCAGGACATTCCGGCCCACAGGAATCTTCACAGTGCGGTCTTTCCCAGAGCTTTGAAAGAGAAGGGCGAGGGGCGATTCCTCACCGAGGCCGATCGCGGGTCGTCGAACATCGTCATCAGTCGCAAGCTCGCCCGCGATTTCGGCCGCTCCGAAAAAGAACCAAAGCAGCTCGGCGACACCCTCCGGATCGCCGACAAGACGTATACGATCGTCGGCATGTACGAGACCAGCTCCATCCTTCTGGATGTCGTGATCGTCATGGACATCGACTCCGCTCGGCAGGTGTTGAATGTGGGAAAGGACACGATCTCGAGCATCTACCTCGAGGGAGTTGACCCGGGCCGGAATGACGTCCTCGCCAAGGCGATCGAGAAGGCACATCCCGTCGTCGACGCCCGGAGCATGAGCGAGGTGCAGTCCAATTTCGGCTCGCTCATGGGACAGGTCGACAAGCTCCTCATGATGACAGTCAGCCTGGCGCTCCTGGTGGGAATTGTGGGGATCATCAATACGATGTTGATGAGCACGACCGAGCGGTTCGTCGAGTTTGGCGTGCTCCGAACCAACGGCTGGTCCGAGGCCAACATTTTGACCCTGGTCACCCTGGAAAGCGCCTTCCTCGGGTTGATGTCCGGAGTGGTCGGCTGCGCGCTGGCCTGTCTCGGCACGGCCATTGCCAACCGGTTCGTCTCCGGCGGCGTGCATCTGGGCGTCACGCCCTCAATCCTGGGCCTGGGCCTCACGCTTTCGGTCGTCATGGGGACGCTGGGGGGGCTCTATCCCGCCTGGAGGGCGGCGCGGCTGGTTCCCATGGAGGCTATCCGCATCGGATCACATTGAGGCCCTCGATGATCGAAGTGGTAAACGTCTGGAAGTCCTATCGCAGCGGAACTCGCTGGGTCGAAGCCCTGCGCGGCATCAATTGCCGGATCGAACGCGGTCGATTCGCATTCATCGTCGGACCCAGCGGCTCGGGCAAAAGTACCCTCCTTTACTTGCTGGGAGCGATTGACCGGCCGACCAGGGGGGATATCCTTGTCGACGGCCAGAGCCTGGTCTCGATGTCGGAGTCCATGCAAAACGTCTACCGCCGCGAGCAGGTCGGCTTCATCTTTCAGTCCTTCAACCTGATCAGCAACCTCACGGCGGTGGAGAACGTGCTGGTGCCATTTCTCCCCCGCGGAGTTACTGCCGAGCAGAAGAACCGGGCCGCCGAACTGCTCACGCAAGTCGGCCTGGGCGGCCGGCTCGATCATCATCCTTACCAGCTCTCCGGCGGCGAGCAGCAACGTGTTGCCATCGCGCGGGCCCTGGTCAAGGAGCCGCTTGTGGTTCTGGCCGACGAACCAACCGGTGAGCTTGACTCGAAAACCGGCGATGAGATTTACAGGATCCTCCGCGCGATGCAGGAGAGGTTTCGGAGCACGCTGGTGATCGTCACTCACGATCGACGCTTCATCACCCCGGACGACCTTGTGCTCGAAATACAGGACGGCCAAGTTGCACTGGGTAACGGAGCAGCCTCTCCGGAATCCACCGCTCTGCGCCCGCAGGCGGATCGGGCCAGCCGAGCCCAGGCCGACGTGGAAGGCAAACCGACCGGCGCGCGCGAGTCCTCAAGGGCGCAGAATCACCTTGCCGAAGGTCTGGTTTGATTCCATCCGGGCGTGGGCGTCTCGAACATCCTCGAACGAGAACACCGAATCGACGACGGGGCGCGCCAGCCCGCGCTGGAGCCACGGGACAACCTGCTTGGCAAACAGGCGTGTCGCCGCGATCTTCTCCTCCAGCGGTCGAGCGCGGAGAGTCGTGCCGACCACGGTGAGCCGCTTGTTCAGCAAGAGACCGAGATCCACTGCCGCCTCGCGGCCCGCGAGCAGTCCCACCACGACCAACCGGCCGCGAACGGCCAGGGACCTGAGGTTGCCGGCCATCGCCCCCGCGCCCAGGAGGTCGAGAACCACCTGCACGCCCGCGCCCGAGGTCTCCTGATCGATCACGGCGGCAACGTTTTCCCGGGAGCTGTCGATGCCGACGTCGAGCCCCAGCTCGCGCGCTTGCTCGAGCTTGGCGGTCGTGCGCGACGTGCCGAAGACCGTGCAGCCCATGGCGTGAGCCATCTGGACCGCCGCGGTGCCGACGCCACTGCCCACGGCGTGAATCAAAACCCGTTCTCCAGGCCCCAGCCGGCCCTGCGTGATCAGAGCATCATGAGCCGTGATGAAGACCTCAGGGATTGCCGCCGCCTCCGGAAAGTCGAGATTGGTGGGAATCGGCACGGTCATACGCTCGTGGGTGATCAGATACTCGGCCTGGGCTCCGCCGGCGACGATGCCGAAGACCCGGTCACCCATCTTGAGCTGGCCGTTTACGGCCGGTCCCAGCGCATCGACCTCACCCGCGAATTCCAGCCCCGGGATGTCCGCCGGCACTCCCGCCGGCGCGGGGTAGAGCCCACGAGTCTGGAGCAGGTCGGCCCGGTTCAGCCCGCAGGCCAGCACCCGAACCCGAACCTGGTCTCCACTCGGATCGGGCGTGGGAACATCCTCGACCTCGAGTACCTCCGGCCCGCCAATTCCCCGGATGACAACGGCTTTCATGGCAACCGACAACCTCCGTGGGCAAGCTTCAAATCAAAGCCATTGGGCTTTGGTGTTTCGTGTTTGGCTGTTCACATCCTGGCCCCTTGTGGCCGGTTTGCGATAGTGAACAATCAGCGATCGTTGATGTGGCACTTTTGCCCGAAAAGCGGCACGTCGGGTTCGCGACGCCGATGAGTGGATGCATTATAACTCCAAATGATGATCCTGCAACGACTTTCGGCGCGAGATCTGCTGGCCAAAGGGTGATTTTGCGGCCCTCGAAAGTGGCACTAAATGGCACTTTTTCGGCGAAATTCCCGCGTTTGTACACCACTGTACGCCG
>JBMFUH010000603.1:0-4743 GCA_049966735.1 Isosphaeraceae bacterium | reverse complement strand
TGGCGCGATCCTGAAAAACAAGACGAACCCGACGCGGGGCCAGTCTCCCAACGGCAAACGAGACAGGTAGGGGAAACCACGGAGGGGAAAATCACAAAGGACACCAGGGACACGAAGAAGTCAGAGAGTGCGACGCACCATCTTCCCCAAGTGGCCGACTCACCGCAACGGGAAAGCGAATCGGGCTTTCTTCGTTTCCTTCGCTGCCTTCTGCTTCGGGATCGAGGCCCACACTGATCATTTTAATTTATAATACTATACTAGATACAAGTGAATTATTGAACAAAATGGAACAAAGGTAACGAAGAATCTCATTCGGCTGCTGATCTCTCAGCCGAACGAGCGTTCCTGATCGCTGAGGGCCAGTTCGGCACGATGGCGCACGGGGAGCTCGTCGGGAGCGGTGCGGACCTCGCGGACCAGGGGGCCAAGTTCTTCCAGGATGTCGTCGACGGTTTCCACGAGCCTGGCGCCGTCACGGATCAGGCGATGGCGGCCGCGGGACGCCAGGCAGTCGACCGCGCCGGGGACGGCGAAGACCTCGCGATTCGGCTCCATCACGTGAGGGCGTCTGATAACGACCAGGTCCACGGCGCGGCATCGACGACCACGTCGTGCCATAAACCGGAGATGATGCGTTTGAGCCGAAGGTACAGACCGGGGCGGCGAGCCGTCGAGGCGACCTGTCTGACTCCGACAACGGGTGCCAGAGGGCGGTCCACCCGAGATGGTCAAAGTGGGGCGTCCTTGGTTGGGACCTCCGACAACAGTCTTTTGCTGTCCGGCGCACCTGGTGTCACGCAGCGCATTGCCGCGGGCCAAGCGCGCCAGCGAGGGAGGCATGGCGTGGTTTTCCGCGGACAGAGACGGCTTTCATCAGTGTCGCCAGATGGCCCAGACGATCAGGCTGCCGATGGCAACGAAGAGGACCGGCAGCATCCATTTGTCGAAGAGTTGCTGGAACGTCACTGGGGGCTTCTTTACCGGCGGAGCTTTTGCCGCGGTTTTCTTGGAAGTGGTGGTCTTCATTTGATCGACTCGACAGTCTGCGGGCTTGCCGCCTGAAGTATGCAGGGCTGGGTGAGAGAACCTCGCCACTCTATGATTCTACCCCCTGACCGCAGTTTAGCCAAGTATATAGATTTCCTGAAATTTTGGGGGTTTTACTTATTGAGTGGTTGAAGTCAGGAAAATGACGGCGATCGATCCAATAGTTCCAGCGATCGCGCATGCGGGGCAGGCAGCGGATTGAATCGGCCCTGCGGTGATTCGCCTGCCGCCCCAAAAGGGGGAATCTGGCGGCTTGGTCATTTCTTTTTACTTTCGACTTTGTTATACTTCGATTGATTGGTCGGACGATCGAGTGAGCACCTTGGGTTCTGATCGAATTGCTTGTCGCTTTCGCCTTTCCCACTTCACGGCCTGTTCTGTGCCCTCTGTCGTCGATCCGGAAGAACTTGACGGATCGAAAAGTCCCTGGCCCATGGAGCTGCTCGATGGGAAAGAAGCTGTACATTGGGAACTTGACTGAGTCTGTCGCCTCGTCCGATCTGCGCGAGTGGTTCGCTCAGTACGGAACCGTGCTCGGCGCCCGAGTCGTCCTGGACCGCGAGACGGACCGCAGCAAGGGTTTCGGCTTTGTCGAGATGGCGACAGATGACCAGGCCCAGGCGGCGATTCACGGGCTCAACGAGCTCGAGCATGAGGGACGACGAGTCACGGTCAATGAGGCCAGGCCTCGGGTTGCCCGCATCATCGTTACCTCTCGTGAGAGCGACGGTCGCCGAGTTTGAGCCAGGACACCACCGTCGGGCCGCGTCGGCGACGGTCCCCGGATTCCCTGGCCCTGGCCGCGCCTGGTCAGGGCTGCAGCCTTTCCCGCTATCCCGGAGGTGTCGTGGTGGAGTTCCTTGAACTGCCAGTGGAGAGGGAAGACGGGTCTGCGGGTCTGCGGTATATCAACGTTGAAGCCATCTCTTACGTTGACCTGGAGACCGATGCCATCCAGGGAACTTCCGGTGACATGAGGATCTACTTGAATAACGGCTACTGGTTCACTGTCACGGGCCCCAAGGCGGCGGAAGTTCTCAGCTTGATCAGGGAGCATGGGCGGGCGCGGTTCAAGGAAAGCACGGGAGATACCTAGGCCAGCCAGCCCGCGGCCCCTACCGCGGGTGGGCAAATCAGGTCGAGGAGCGGGCTCTCGTCGTGCGACATGAGTAACGTAACTCGACCAGTTCCTCGCGGCGGCACACCAGGACATCCATGACCGTACGGTCGGAAAGAGAAGCGAGTCGTGTCGAAGAAAGTGGAGATCATGGCGTCGGCCATCGAGAAGCGGCCCCACAGCTTCCAGTTCATCCGCGAGACTACCGGATTGAAGCTGACGGACAAGGAGTTCACGGCCATCGCCAAGAGCGACCCGGCCAGGTTCAAGCTGGTCAGGTTCTTGAAGCGGGATGACAAGGGTGTGCGGATTCTGCCCGGTCGCCCGGGGGTGGCGCTGAGAAATCACCAGACTGCCTGATTCGGATCGGGTCAAGCGCGGGCGGAAAATCCTGCCCGGTTACGCATTTCTTTTTCGATTCGTATTGGGTATGCTTTTATTGGTTGGACTGACGATTGAGCAAGCACTCCGGGTTCTCATCGAATCGCTTACTGCTTTTCCCTGTCGACTCTCCCACCTTTTGGGCTCAGCAGTGCGCCCCTTTCTCACCGGCCCGGAAAGCAACCAGCGGGACGGAACATCTTGACCACAGGGAGATCTTACACGTGGGAAAGAAACTGTATGTCGGCAACTTGACCTATTCCGTCACGCACTCCAACCTGGAAGATTGGTTCGGCCAGTACGGGACCGTGCAGAGCGCCCAGGTGATCACGGACCGTGATACGGGGCGGAGCAAGGGGTTCGGCTTCGTCGAGATGGATACCGAGGCCCAGGCCCAGGCAGCGATTCAGGGCCTCCATGATCAAGAACACGACGGGCGACGACTCACCGTGAACGAGGCCAAGCCTCGGGAACCTCGCGGCGGCGGCTACTCCGGTGGTGGTGGTGGTGGCGGCGGCGGCGGCGGCGGCTATGGAGGCGGTCGTGGTCGGCGGTATTGATCCACGATGCTCCACGGCGGGGATCGAAGAGATCGGAGCGCGATCCGCTCGATTCCCGCCACAGTGGCCATCTTGCTGATTTCCACCTTGAAAGTCGCTTGCCGGATGAGAGCAAGCCAGCAGCCGGATCGTTCGAGAGGAGATGGAGAGCCTCTCCAGGGAGACACAGCCCCCTGCCTGGTGGCGCTGTGCCTTCTGTCTGGCGGGAACCCCATGGGTTCACCATCTGTGCTCCTGGGCGTTCGCCAGCCCTTCCCACTCACTCCGAGGCTCTGATGTTCCCCAATTACCGTCACGCCCCCATCGTGGATCTGTCGCGGAAGCGCTGCCCTGTCTGCAATCACGCCGTCTATTCGCTTGCGGGCATTCATCCCCAATGCGCGGTCAAGCTCACGGACCCGCCGCGATCCCCGAAGAAGAAACCCGCGTCGTCGACGACGGCAACCTCGAACGACGTCGCCGTTCTCGAACCGACCGTCGGCAGATAATCTGTCGGGAATCGATCCATTGCTCGAGGGAAAGACGAGGTGGTTGCGGTCCCAGCCGCGAGCCTCAGGACCGGACGAACTGATGCCCTGGCAATCTTCGGACCAATCGTTTCAGTTCCAGGACGCTGAGGGTCGCCATGACCTGGGATGCCGTCAGCCCGGTGCGGACGATCAGCTCGTCGACGCCCACGGGCGTGTTGTCGAGCTGGCCCAGGAGGGAGCGCTCCTGATCGGAGAGGGCCAGTTCGGCGGGATGGCGGACTGGAGGCTCGTCAGGGGCGGTGCGGACTTCACGGACCAGCGGCCCCAGCTCCTCGAGGATGTCGTCGACGGTTTCCACGAGCCTGGCGCCGTCACGGATCAGGCGATGGCAGCCGCGGCTGGAGAGGCAGTCGACCGGGCCGGGGACGGCGAAGACCTCGCGGTTCTGCTCCATCGCGTGGTTGGCGGTCGATAACGACCCGCTGCGCGGGGCCGCCTCGACCACGACCACACCCAGGCATAAGCCGGAGATGATGCGATTGCGCTGGGGAAAGAGCCCTGCCAGAGGGCCCTGGCGCATCGGCAACTCGGAGACGAGCAGGCCGTGATCGACGACCTCGGCGGCCAGCTCGTCGTGCTCGGGCGGGTAGATCTGGGCCAGGCCGTGGGCCAGGACGGCGATCGTCCGGCCGCCGGCCTTGAGGGCGCCCCGGTGCGCCGCGGCGTCGATGCCCCGGGCCAGGCCCGAGACGATGGTAAAGCCCGTTCGCGCGAGCGCCGTGGCCAGCCGCTCGGCGATCCGCATGCCGTAAGGAGTGCACCGCCTCGAGCCGACCAGCGCGATGGCGAGCTGATCGCGCGGTTCGAGCGCCCCCTTCGCATAAAGAAGGGCCGGCGGGTCGGGGATCTGTTCCAGCGGTGGCGGATAGCCCGGGCTGCCCCGGGCGATGAGGTTGACGCCATGCTCGCGGCAAAGCTCCAGTTCACCTTCCACGTCGAGGTCTTGTCTGGCCTTCTGGATCTTCTCGGCGAGCTTGGGGCCGACGCCGGGGACGTCGCGCAGGTCGGCCAGCGAGGCATCGAGCGCGCGCGAGGCGGTCTCGAACCGCTCGAGCAAGGCCCCGCAGGTGTGCGGGCCCACGCCTGGAACCATGGTGAGCAAGAT
>JBMFUH010000602.1:0-4768 GCA_049966735.1 Isosphaeraceae bacterium | reverse complement strand
CCACCCGCCATTTGCCACCCGCCATTTGCCATCTGCCATCTGGCATTTGCCATTTGCCATCCGCCATCCGCCAGATGTAGCCTATCACGAGGGTCAGTATCGTACGAGAACCTGATCCCCCCAATCGTCCACTCCACCGCGAAGCGAGGCGACCATGACGCGATTTTCCGGGATCTTGATCTGTTTTCTGGCTCTGACCCGCAGTTCCCTCGCGGCCGAGACTCCCTTGAAAGCTGGTGTCTTCGCCGTGGACGCTTCCCCGGCCGTGGGCAGTCCGCTGGCGTATGACCCGACCAAGGAAGTCACCTGGCCACTTTCCTGCAAGGGCGTGGTGCTGCTGGGCAAGGGAGAGCCGATCGTCCTCTGCGCCGTTGACTGGATCGGCATCGGCAACGACGGCAATCGAGACTTTCGCAAGGCGCTCGCCGACGCGGTCGGCACGACTCCCGAGCGCGTCGCCGTCCATACCCTGCATCAGCACGACGCGCCGCATTGCGACTTCTCGGCCGACAAGCTGCTTGAAGGGTACGGGATCAACCAGAAGGTCTTCGACGCCGCCTTCGCCCGCGAGGTGATCGCACGTGCCGCGCAGGCCGCCAGGGCTGCCGCTCTCCAGGCCCGGCCGGTCACGCAGCTCGGTCTGGGCGAGGCCAGGATCGACAAGGTCGCGTCAAATCGGCGCATCCTGGGACCCGACGGCAAGGTGAAGTACGTCCGCTACACCTCCTGCCCTGACCCCGTGATCCGCAACCAACCGGTCGGAACGATTGACCCGATGCTCAAGATGATCAGCCTCTGGGAGGGGGACAAGCCGATCGTCGTCTTGACGTACTACGCGACCCATCCTCAGAGTTACTACCGCACCGGAGGCGCCAATCCGGACTTTCCGGGCATGGCCCGGGATGCCAGGGAGAAGGCGACCGGCGTGCCGCACATCCACTTCGACGGCGCGGGGGGAAACATCGGCGCGGGGAAGTGGAACGACGGATCGCACCAGAATCGTCAGATCCTGGCTGATCGCGTGGCCGACGGCATGGCGCGGGCCTGGAAGTCGTCGACGAAGGCACCGGTCACAGCCGATGATCTGGGCTGGGAATCGATCGCCGTCGAGCTTCCCGTTGCCCCGCGCCTGGACGAGGCCAAGCTGCTGGCGGTCCTTGAGAACAAGTCGGCCTCGATCCGCGAACGGGGCGATGCGGCGAATGATCTGGTCTGGCTCCGCCGCTGCCTCAAGCACGACACGATCGACGTCGCCTGCCTCCGCCTGGGGCGCGCGCGGGTCCTGCACCTGCCCGGAGAACTGTTCGTCGAGTATCAGCTCGCGGCCCAGAAGCTGCGCGGCGACCTCTTCGTGGCGCTGGCGGCCTATGGCGACTATGCCCCCGGCTACATCGGCACCGAAGTGGCCTATCCTCAAGGCGGCTATGAGACCGGTCCCAAGGCCTCGCTGGTCGCGCCCAGTGTCGAGCGTGTTTTAATGCGTGCGATCAAGCAATTGCTCCGTGACTAGAGCCGCGGTTGTCAGTTGCCAGTTGCTTCACCTCTGGGAACTAGAGCGTTTTCCCTTTGCATGGCAGGCGCCGTCGAGGCAAGCGACGACGATGATACCTTCTTCCCTCAGGGAGAAGGTGTCCCGCAGGGGCATCGGTCAATAAGCCAGGGGCACTTCTGCCCCTGGTAGAGCGGAATGAAGAGAGGCCCCCCGGCTCGACGGGGCTGGGGTGGGCAGCTCCTGGCGGGTTCAGCGCTCGTGGTCTGGTCTCGACTCCAGTTCCCAGGGCTGGTCCACCCCTGGCTATTGACGTCGGCCCCCCCGGGGCCGAGGAAGTGATTCCCGGCATCTTCGTCTTCAAAATCGGGAAGTTGTTTCTCGCTTGTTCCTGGATGCCCCGGCCACCGATCCGCACAGCGGACCCTATTGATGCTGTCGCGGGGTTTCCAGCGGCGACGACCGGATCGAGACTTTCTTCCATGCCGGTAGGACGGCCGGAGCCTGATCCGTGCCCGGACGGTTGGATCGGGCAGCGGGTTCGTCCCCGTCGCGCGATTCCATGTTTCCTCTCTGTCGCGGCCCCACGGACATTGCTACACTCCCACCATTGGCACTGGGCCATCAAGACACGGGGCGGACTTGCCGTGGTCCAGAATCCGGACGAGGTCGAGGTGCCGTCGATGCCGCGGATCGCCTTGCGCCAGACGACCATTGCCTTCCCATGGCGGAAATCCCGGCCATGCGCATCCAGCTCGCCAACGAAGCCGCCCCCGCGGACGCTGCCTTTCCACGCTTCCCGGACCTCAAGACCGTGACGAGAATCGCCATGGGAGACAACGCGCTTCAAGTTGGACTGGGTGAGGTGGGCGAGCTGTCGCTGTTCACCTGCCGGGAATGTCACGGCAGCCTCTTCAGCATGAAGACGGGTGGCGGCACGTCGCTGACGCTGCCACACCGGCCACGCGTACACCGCGAGCGTTCTGCTCGCGCAGCTCAGCGAATCGGTCGAGGATTCGCTCTGGAATGCACTCCGCTCGGTCGAGGAACTCCCGCTGCTCATGCTCCAGCTCGCCGATCTCGTCCGGGAGGCGGGAGACGCGGAACTTGCCTCGCTCTACGAGCAAAAGGCCGCGGAAACCCGCCGCCGGGTTGACTCGTTGAGGCGGACGGTCATGCACCAGGATGCTCTCGGTAACGACTCCATCCCCGATGCCTCAAGAGAAGCCAAGAGCTGATCCCGTCGCGGCCGGTGCAGCGACCGCCCCCATTTCCGCATGACTGGTTCCTGGACTTTGTCGCCTCCCGGAGCCATATTAAGCAATAATGGTGACACGGACGGGCCACTCCGGGAACCCTCGGCACCACCGGCGAGCCGAAGTCATGAACAGCGACCAGCACGATACCGACCTCGTTTCCAGCAGATACCGGGTCATCCGGCCTTTTGCCAGAGGAGGGCTGGGCGAGGTCTTCCTTGCCTACGATACCGAACTCGATCGGCTGATTGCTCTGAAAGAGGTCCGGCGAGACATTGCCCCCTCACCCACCCGGCAAGCACGGTTTTTGCTGGAGGCGAGGGTCACGGGCAGGCTGGAACATCCGGGTATCGTGCCGGTCTACGGGCTAGGCACGCACGGAGATGGCCGAGCTTACTATGCCATGCGGTTCATCAAGGGAGAAACCTTGCGGGCTGCCTTGGGTCGCTGGCACGCCGAACCAGCCGCCGAGTTCGCCGGTCTCGCCTTCCGTCTCCTTCTGGGCTGGTTCGTCACCGCCTGCAAGACGATGGCCTACGCCCACAGCCAGGGGGTGCTCCATCGCGATCTGAAGCCGACCAATATCATGCTGGGCGAGTTCGGCGAGACCTTGGTGGTCGACTGGGGACTGGCCAAGACCTTGGCGGCGGCAAACACGACCGAATGCAGCGGGGGAAGCGAGGAACGAGGATTTCCGCCGGGGAACGAAGCTATCACCTCGGCCGGACAGACCCTGGGATCGCCCGGCTTCATGAGTCCCGAGCAGGCCGCCGGCAACTCCGACAAGCTCGGTCCGGCCAGCGACATCTACAGCCTGGGGGCGACCCTTTACGTGATGCTGACCGACCGGACGCCCTTCGAGGGCGAAACAGACCTGGTCCTGCATCGCGTGCGCTGGGGAGAGTTCCCCCCGCCCCGAGAGGTCAAACCGCAGGTGCCCAGGCCCCTCGAGGCAATCTGCTTGAAGGCGATGGCCCTGCGCCCGGAAGACCGCTATCAATCGGCCCTCGACCTGGCGGGGGACATCGAGTGCTGGCTGGCCGATCGACCGGTCTCGGCGCATCGCGAGCCCTGGACCGGCAAGACGCGCCGCTGGATCCGACGGCATCAGACCGCCGTGAGCAGCCTGGTCGCCGCGTTGGTGGTCGGTTTTCTGGCCCTCGGTCTGGCCGTCCCCTTGCTTTCGTATGCCTGGCGCGGCGAGTTCCTGGCAAGGCAAGAAGAGAGCATGCAGCGGACCCACGCCGTGCGGAACCTGATCGCCTCCGAGAAGCAGAAGGCTCGCGCCCTGGCCAGCGAGCGGAAGGCCACCGAGGAGCGCGACCGGGCCGAGAAAGCCCTCGCGTTCCTGGTGCAAGCCTTCCGCCTGCCCGACCCGACTCTCGACGGCCGGTCGCTCAAGGCCTCCGACCTGCTCGAGCGGGCCGCCAAGGACATCGAGCCGACATTTGCCGATGCGCCACTCATGAAGGCGACACTGCTTCAGGCAATCGGCGAGACCTTCTCGGGACTCGGGCTGCCGCGAGAATCGCTCTCGGCTCTGGAACGCGCGAGCGCAATCCGTCGCGAGGCTCTGGGCCCGGATCATCCCGGAACCCTCGTGTCGCTGAGCCGCCTGGCCGCCGCGCTGGAAGATGCCGGACGGATCGATCAGGCCATTCCGCTTTACGAATCGGTTCTGGCCAGGCAGAAAAAGCGGTTGGGGGCGGACCATCACGATACGTTGGAGACGACCAACGACCTGGCAGTGGCGTACTGGGAGTCCGGCCAGGCCTCCCGGGCGATTCCGCTCTATCAGACGGTGCTCGAGTTTGAGCGGGCCAGGCTCGGAGACGATCATCCCGACACCTTGACCGTCATGGACAACCTGGCGGTCGCGTACGCAGCTATCGGCGAACCGTTGAAGGCGATTCCGCTCCACGAGACCGTGCTGGCGAAAACGCGGGCAAAGCTGGGGCAAGACAGTGGTGCCGCGCTCATCGCCATGAACAATCTGGCCAGGGCCTACGAGTTGAGCGGCCAG
>JBMFUH010000601.1:0-4775 GCA_049966735.1 Isosphaeraceae bacterium | reverse complement strand
GGTCGTAAGTGTCAGCTCGACGGACGGCCAGAACGATTCCCGAGTGGGGTGTTCCTTGACCCCCACCACGCGACGGCCAGTCTCTCGAAATCAACTCGATTGTGAGTGATCAGAATGCGGTTCTCACGGGTGGCGAATTCCAGGTGATCGTGGTCGCTCTTGCCGAGAAGGCCAGCCTCACCGGCAGTCGCGACGTCAAAACCGCGTGCCCTCAGAAGCGGAGCCAACAATACGTCGACATCTTCGTCAAGATAGAGGCGGAACGCGAGGCCCGGGCCGTTCATTCGACGTGGCCCGTCGCTGGATTGAACGCCTTACCGGACAACTCTTCGGGGATGCGATTGGCCGCGAGGTAACCGTCGACCTCGGCGCGATGCCCCAGATAGTAATGGAGCGCCTCGAAGATGCGGGCGAGACTCAGGTGAGGCAGGTGCAGGGGGATGACTTCGGCAGGCATGCCCTGATTCCAGAGCTCGACCACGGCGCGGACTGGCGTCGATGTCCCCGACAGGGTGGGTTCCCCCTGGTGGATGGCGAATTCGGAACTGATACCGGCATCAATCTTGGACGCAGCCTGTGGCATTGTTTCACCCGCGGTCAGACGTCATGCCTCGGCACTTGGGGATAAAGGGGTTCATTTTCAGTCTATTGTGCTCACCTCGTACGGTCCAGAGGGGCCGGCTCGGGGAACAGCCGGCCACCATTTGCCTTGCCAAAGAAACGAGTGACCTCCGGACGCGACTGGACGATGGCGAGGGAGGCTGGAGTTGCTACAGAGGCCCTGAATGTCACTCGAATACCCTCCCGAGCAATTCACGGAGCAGGATGTGACCTACGTCGCCGAGGTCGACGGGCGGCTCATCGTCATGGAACACGTGCCTGCCCGCGTGTCCCTGACCACGGACGAGAGGTTGTACTCACCCGCGGCCGTCGAACGAATCCAGGCCATCGTGTGGGGCCAACTCCCTCCCTCCCGAACGGTGACGGCACCTGTCTACGAGTTCTCGGATCACGGTTTACTGCAGTGATCCTTTGGCGTCTCACGTCGGTCCATGGATGTAGGCGATGAGATGCTCTTTCTCCGCCTCGGCCTGACCGTGGAGCGATTTCACCAGGTCCCCGACCGACACCAGGCCGACGACCCTGTCGTCCACCACCACGGGCAGGTGGCCGATCTTGTGCCGCGACATCGTTTCCATCGCATCCTGCACGGTGTCGCCCGGGCGGCAAACGAGGGGGTTGGGCGTCATCACCTCCTTGATCGGCCGGCGATGGAAGTGCCTGGGGTCCGCACACTCGCCGTAGAGTACGTCGCGCTCGGTGAAAATGCCGATCGGCTTCCCCTCAGGGTCCAGAACCGGCAGCGAACCGATTCGATGCTGGACCAGCAAATGAAGGGCTTCACGGACGGTGGCGTTGGGGCCAATCGAGATCACCTGTCGATCCTTCGTTTCGGCGAGAATGTGCTCAATCAGCATGACAAGACTCCTCGAACGAGGTACTGCAATGAAATGAAGTGGACGGGGCTCTGGCGTTTCCCAACTTCGGACGAGACACTTATTTACTTCGCAAGTCCTATGCCGGCGTATGGGAGATTTGCTGTGCCGGCGTGTCGGAGATTTCCCCACACGTGTGAACCATCACTCAAATCCGCGACCAAGGGACCGAGAGCGTGCAATCAGGGGGGCCAAGGCGTAAAGCGTTTTTCTACGCATCCGAATGATCTCTTCTGCCGCACAGTAAAGTGCGTCACTCCTCGCTGTGTCTTCCCACTGACCGACGCCGCCTGGCTTGTTTGAAGTGGCGGCCGGACATAGGATGTGCAGAGAGCTGGTCGGCTCATCGATTGGATGAGTGAGGGCCGAATCTTACAGGATCTTGCCCATGAACTTCGTTCGTCGTATCCGTCTTTCGATTTTTGGCGCTTTGGTGCTTGTGCTGTGCTCGTTGGCCGTGCTTCCATGCAGTACGGCGTCTGTGCTGGCGGTCGACGGACCACCGAAACCCGCACAGAAAGACAGCCCGCCCCGGGCCAAACCGAAGGATGCACGCTTGAGCTTGAGCGTGGACCCGGCGGAAGCCAGGCCGGGAGAGACGGTCGCGCTCAAGGTCACCGCCAAGCTCAACCCGGGTTGGCACATCTACACGCAGGCCAAGACCCAGCCGGAAGACGGGCCGCGGAAGACCGTTTTCGACCTGTTCGACCCGGCCGGGCTCGAGGTCGCCGGCGACTGGAAAGCCTCGCGCAAGCCCGAATCGAAGGCCGAACCCGCCTTCGAGAACCAGGTCTTCGAGTACTTCGAAGACGAGGTCACATGGAGCATCCCTCTGAAGGTTCCCACGGGCACTCCCGCCGGCAAGAAGGAGATTCATCTCCAGGCCAGCTATCAGCTCTGTAACGCGCAGAGCTGTAGTTTTCCGGGACGCTGGACGCTCAATGCAGCCACGCTGACCGTTCTCGGGTCGGAACCGGCCCCTGCACGGGAAGTCAAGCGCGAAGTCCAGCGTCCGCGGCTTCCCTCGGGTCCAGCGAGGAAGGATACCCCGGCCAGAATGCGTCCCAAGGGCGTGACCTTGACCCCCTCGGTCGAGCCAGCCGAGGCCCATCCCGGCCAGACCGTCGCGTACCAGGTCAAGGTGGTGCTCCAGCCCAGGCTCCACATCTACCCGGTCGCGAAGGATGGCGAGGAGCCGGAAGGCTGGATTCCCACCCGGTTCGACTTCTTCGACACCGCCGGGCTCAAGACCTCGGGAACCTGGAAGCCAGATCGCGAGCCGGAGGCGCACCTGGACCCGACGCTGGGCAATCAGCCAGTTCAGTACTACGAGCACGAGGTCACATGGACGGTCAACCTGGCAGTCCCGACCGACGCGACCCCGGGGAAGCGCACGCTGCGCTGCCAGGCGGGATACCAGATCTGCAACGAACGCTCGTGCTTTCCGGAGAGCCGCTGGACCCTCCCCGACGTCACGCTGAATATCGTCGCCGGAGCCGCTCCCGCCGCCGCGAATGTGTCGCCGCAGCCCGCTTCCCCCGCTCCTGTCGCGTCCCCTCCGTCGCCGGAGCCCTCCCCGAGCGCTCTGGCGGCCGTCCAACCGAGCGCTCCGGCACTCAGCTCGAGCTCCACGAGCAAGCCGGTCGACGAACCGGTCTCGTCCGCGTCTTCGTCGTCGTCCTCGTTGTCCTCGTCGAGCACGCCTTCAGCTCCGATGAGCGAGATTGCCCGGCGAGCTCAGGAGGGGCTCATCCCCTTCCTGTTTGCCTCGGCCCTGGGAGGGCTCCTCGCGCTCGTGATGCCCTGCGTCTGGCCCATGGTTCCGGTCACCGTGAACTTCTTCGTGAAGCAGGGACATGGGAAGGGGAAAGGGAACACCGTCGGCCTGGCGGTGACATACTGCCTGGCGATCATCGCCATTTTCACCGGTGTCGGCGTGCTGTTCTCGTTCTTCTTCTCGGCCTCGTTCCTTCAGAACCTGGCGAACAATCCCTGGCTCAACCTCGTGGTCGCGGCCCTCTTCGTGGCTTTTGGTTTGAGCTTGCTCGGGCTCTTCGAAATCCGCCTGCCCAACTTCATGCTCAACGCGTCCGCCAGGGGCGAGAGCCGTGGCGGCGTGATCGGCGTCATCTTCATGGCCCTCACGCTGACGATCACGTCGTTCACCTGCACGTTTCCAGTGGTGGGCGGCTTGCTCGTCATGGCGGCCGGCGGCAATTTCCTCTACCCGATTCTCGGGCTGGCCACCTTCGCGACGGTGCTGGCCCTGCCGTTCTTCCTGCTCGCCTTGAGTCCGAGCCTGATCGCCAAGATGCCCAAAAGTGGCGACTGGATGAACACGGTCAAGGTGGTGGGCGGCCTGGTGGAAATCGGCGCGGCCCTCAAGTTTTTGAACACGGCCGAGCTGGGCTACGTCACGCCGGAGAACGCCTGGTTCGACGCCAGCGTGGTGTTGACCTCGTGGATCGCTCTGTCGGCTGTCTGCGGCTTTTACCTGCTCGGCTTCTTCCGGATGGACCACGATCACGACGAGGTCCGCGTCGGCCCCGGCCGGATGATCTTCGGCTCGCTATTCGTGGGAATGGCTCTGTACATGGCCCCCGCGCTCTTCGGCCGGCCTCCGCGGAGCATGATCTGGGACCGGATGATCGTCGGCCTGCTGCCTCCTGATGCGACGGAATTCAACGCGCGCCCGGAGATCATTGGCGGAGGCACCGCCCTGGCGAACGGGGCTTGGGCCCCCACCGAGGTCAAGGCCACGTCGACCGATCCGGAGCAGGCCCAGCGCGAGGAGAAAAAAGTGCACGGCGTCGTCTGGGGCATGAGCCTGGACCAGGCCAAGGAGGTCGCCGCCGCTCAGAAGAAGCCGATCTTGATCGACTTCACCGGAGTGAACTGCTCGAATTGCCGGCAAATGGAAAACGGCGTGCTCCCCAAGCCGCAAGCTGTCAAGGTCCTGCGTGAATTCGTGACGATCCAGTTATACAACGACCGCGTGCCGATCGCATCGCTCACGTCAGCGCAGCGCCAGGAGCTGGCCGAGAAGAATCTCGCGTTTCAGATGGATCTGATTCAGGAAAGCACGACCCCGATCTACGTTGTGCTCACACCGGAGGGGAAGTTCGTCTCCTCCCTGGGCGGCTTCAACGAACTGCCGGTCTTCGTCGATTTCTTGACCAAGTCCCTGGAGAAAGCCCGTGGGGGCACGAAGGTGGCGTCGCGGCAGGCGGAGCCGTGAGGCGGAATGCCTGCTACTGACGGCGGGAGCCGTCTCCTCGG
>JBMFUH010000600.1:0-4779 GCA_049966735.1 Isosphaeraceae bacterium | reverse complement strand
GAAGATGGTACACACCAAGGCCGCGCCCATCACCAAGGCCGTGGCCATCTTGTTGCCGACCAAGGGAAATCACGTTCAAGGGCGAGTGACGTTCACGGAAGCGGGGGGTACAATTCACGTGCACGCCGAGGTTTACGGACTGACCCCCGGCGAGCATGGTTTCCACATTCACGAGTTCGGCGTGTGGTCGGAAGATGGCATGGCGTCCGGGGGACACTTCAACCCCACCCATCAGATGCATGGAAGCGCGGACAGTTCCAAGCGGCACGTTGGCGACATGGGTAATCTCAAAGCCAACGCGAACGGCAACGCGACCCTGGATCTGGATGATTCGATGCTCAGCTTCCACGGCGCGCACTCGATCATCGGCCGTGGGCTTGTGGTTCATGAGAAAGCCGACAATTTTGGTCAGCCAGTCGGCAATGCAGGAGGACGCGTGGCCGTCGGCGTCATCGGCATTGCGAAACCGTGAGTTGCTTCGGATTTGAAGCCAGGTGAAATGACTGGGTGGAAACGCGCCAAGCTGGGACGGGGTGTGTTGATCTCCCCTGCCCCGGCTTTCTGTCTGGTACGCAACATCGAGTGAGACGCCGTTACGCCTCCGGCCATCGGCTCCCCTGCTCGACCCAGGCGATGACCCGATCGCCCACCGCGAACAGCCCGGCGCCAATCATCCCGAGGGCCATCGCCAAAAGCAGCACCCCCAGGCCGGATAAGACCATCGCCAGGACCAGGAGACCGTCCAGCACGAGCGGGCGGGCCATGGGATCGAGCAAGAGTTCTAGCCAGGTCACGGCCACGATCAACCCGAGCGTCCAGATCCGCCTTTGGTATCTACGGGCCTGGAGCTTCGCCCTGAAGGCACGGGACCGCCCTTGGGCAAACTCCGGATCATCCCAGGGATCGGGTGAAAGAAGCTCCAGTTGCTGGTCCATGCTCGGATCCTCCCGTTCTCGGAGCAAAACGGCGGTGCGGGACGCTTTGCCTCAGTCCATGGGGAACTTTCCTGGGGCGGCGTCTTCGTGACGGATCTCGTCGACGGGTTCCTGCTTGCCCCACCCGGCATAAAGACGATTGGGGGTATTGAAGACGAGCCCGGGAACGTCGCCCACATTCCGGTAAGCATGCACGACGCCCGGAGGAACCCAGACCGCAGTCGGGTTCGAGGCCCCGACGGTGACCACGGTGCGCCGGCCTCGGCTGGGGCTTGTTGCCCGGGTATCCCAGAGATAAAGCCGGAAATCAGAAGGGCCGATGAAGGCGAAACCGTCCGTCTGATCGACGTGCTCGTGTGGGCCTCGCGCCACGCCCGGAAGCGTGGAGGAAACGTACATCATCACGGGCCTCAATTCCTCCGCAAGCTCATCGTGGCGGAAGATTTCCACAAGCCAGCCGCGCTTGTCGTGGAAGAATTTCAAAGGGCGGATGACAACTCCCTCGATCTCACCGTCCACATAAGTTGAATGCTTTTCGATTTCGGCCACCGCGCTCTCCTCTTACCACAACTCAAGTTGCCAGATCCCGTGATCGTTGACGCGGACCACCATCTCCCCTGAGCAATCGCTTTTTCGACCGAGCCGAAGCCAGCGATACCCGTTCCGATCTCACTGTAGCAAACTCGCCAGGCGAGAGAGGAGAGAAATCCGCGCGACCATGCGCCTTGCCCGAGCCTTTCCAGGAGCGTATGACGGAATACCGGGAGAACGACGCTTTCCCGCTCCCGCTTGACGTTTGCCCAACTCCTCGCCGCGGAGGCATTGACATGCGGAGACTGCAATTTGTCAGACTACCTGGGGCCCTGCTGCTGGCTCTGATGCCCGTGCTTTCATCGGGCGAGGCGTGGGCTGGGGGCGTGCCCAACACTCACCTGGGACAGGCCGATTTCCGGTATGCACCGCCCTGGTGGCAAAGTGCCATCTGCCTGCCCGACGACCCCGACAAGATCCTCGTCGGAAAGGAGGGCCAGCTCCTCCTCGACTTTGGCCACGGCGTGGTGCGGAACTTCGGAATCGTTCTGCAACCCGAACTTGACCCCGGCGCGGCCTGGGTGAAACAACAGACAATTTCCCCGCGCGCTCCTGTCGTCCAGACGTTCAAGAACACCAGGGGCGTGGATGTGCTTGAGGAAGCGTTCGTGGTTGTCCCCGGCCGCAACGAGCCCGGTCCAGCAACCCGACCGCATCTCACGCGGCGCATCGTGGTGCTGTGCAGTCTGCACAATGGCTCCCGGACAGAGGCCAGGCGACAGCTTGTGCTCCGGATCTTCACGCGCGAAAAACTCGCGACAGACAAGAATCACGAAGCGATGGTCGGGGCAAGCACGCGGATCCAGGCTTCGCTGGCGGGCGCGAGTTTGGCTTCGATCGGTGAGTCTCAGTGGGCCGTTCGGCTTCCTTTGCTCACGATTGGGCCAGGCGAGTCGCGGCAGGTGGTATGGACGATCGACCGGAATGATCCGGAACGCCACGATACGCTGAGCCCAGAGCAGGCGCTGGCTGCCCGCGACGCGGCGCGGAACTGGTGGGAACAGGCCGACCTGCCGTTCGCGACGATCCACGTGCCCGATCCGGACATTCAGGGGATGCTCGATGCGTGCATTCGCAATATCTGGCAGGCGCGCGAGATCAAGCAGGGGTTGCCGGCGTTTCACGTTGGACCCACCGTCTATCGCGGACTCTGGGTTGTGGACGGCTCGTTTTTGCTGGAAGCGGCGGCGATCCTCGGCCGTGCTCATGACGCGCGAGCGGGCGTGGAATATCTGCTCTCCCACCAGAAGCCGGACGGCAGCTTCGAGATCATACCGTGCTTCTGGAAGGAGAATGGAATCGTCCTCTGGGCGGCGACGCGACACGCATTCCTCACCCAGGACCAAAGCTGGCTGCGGTCGCGCTGGCCGCGGCTGCGGGCCGTGGTCAAGGCAATCCAGACGCTGCGCTCCCGCGCCTCGACCGACCCCAAGGCTCTTGAGTTGGGATTGTTGCCGCCGGGTGAGGTCGACGGCGGGATCAGCAATCGGACCAAGCCCGAGTATTCGAACACATACTGGTGCCTGGCCGGCCTGAAGGCGGCAATCGCCGCCGCGAACTGGCTGGGTGAGACCGCGGACGCCACCGCCTGGCAGCGCGAGTACGACAACTTTCTCAGCATCTACCGCAACGCGGCGGCGCGCGACACGCTGCGCGATGCCTCCGGCAATGCGTACGTGCCGACGATGATGGGAAATATCGACCATCACGTTCCCCAGCGCGGGCAGTGGGCGTTCTGCCACGCGGTTTATCCGGGCGGCGTCTTCAAGCCCGGCGATCCTCTGGTGGTTGGTCAGCTCGCGATGCTCCGCGCCACGAAATCGGCCGGTGAGGGCCTGGTCTATGACACCGGCTGGATGCACCAGGGCATCTGGACCTACTTCGCCTCGTTCTATGGTCATGCCGTGCTCTGGAACGGACAGGGGCGAGAGGCCGCGGAAGTCCTGTACGACTTCGCCCGCCATGCCAGCCCGTCGCGAACCTGGCGCGAGGAGCAGAAGCCGGTTGGCAAGGGCAACGAGGAGGTTGGCGACATGCCCCACAACTGGGCCAGCGCGGAGTTCATCCGCCTCTGTACTCATCTGATCGAGCTGGACCGCGGCTCTGAGCTCCACTTGCTCGAAGGATTCCCCCGCGAGTGGGCCGGTCCCGGGATGGTCACGCGCCTTGATGGCGTGCTCACCCCCTTCGGCCCCCTGCACCTGGAACTGCGGGTCGCGGCCGATGGCAAGTCCGCGCGGTTGAAGATTGGCAAGCTGACGGGCTCGCGGCCCGCGCGGATCGTGCTTCACCTGGCAGGACTGGCAGGGCGCGATCGGACGATTGACTTGCCGACCGATCGAGACATCGACGAGACAATCGACAGGTAAGCTCGAACCGTGATTCTGCCTGCTTCAAGCTCAAGCTCAAGCTCAAGCTCACGCTCGCGAGACGTACCGGTTGCCGACGATGGAAAACCGGAGGGGCTTTTCGGCCCACTCGCCGGCGTAATCCACGCCCACTCGGGGCCGGGCCATAATCTCGAAAGGGAGCGCGGGCTCGCTGGGCTCCGTGATGATCAGCTCACCGGCCGCGAGGTTGTGTCCGTTCAAGCGACGATCAATCTCCAAGGCCCGGCAAAGCCGCCCAGGGCCGCTGGCGACGGTGTCCAGGCTGAGGACCGGCTCGAGGGCGCGAAGAAGCACGGCCGAGGCCAGTTCGCCCGGTCCTGTTACCACGTTCAGGCAGTGATGCATGCCGTAGATCAAGTAGACATAGGCGTGTCCGGGCGGACCGAACATGACCTCAGTGCGCGCGGTTCGCCCGCGCGACGAGTGGGCCGCCAGGTCATGGGGACCCATGTACGCTTCGGTCTCGACAATCCGGCCGATGCGCACGGATTGACCGATCCGGCGGACGAGGAACTTACCCAGAAGGTCCCGCGCCACACTCTCGGCGTCGCGGTCGTAAAAGGCTGCTGGAAGAGTCTGCATGAAGATCATGATAACAAACGTTCCGCGAGACTCCTCGCCGAACACCACCCCAACTTGCCGGCCACTCGGACGACGCGGAGCGCCGGAACGAGAGGCGGCGGAGGCGCGGTATATCTATATCATGAATTCATTAAAGACATCTTTCACTATGCCGTTATTATTGCCGCGTCCCGGTTCACCCTACCGGGCTGTGGCACCGCATGGGCTCCGCGCACCGCAGCGGCATCCGCGGTTGGGCCTTGGCTGGCGTCCCCTGCGCCGCGACGGCCGCTGCCTCTCCG